>CAZORO010000322.1:0-6596 GCA_964581845.1 uncultured bacterium | reverse complement strand
TGGAATTCCATCTGGACCGGTGTGAACATACTTTGGCGTTAACCAATGATCTCCCTGGTCATCGCTCCAAAGCACCATGGCCTGGTGCGGATAATCACAACTCACCAGCATGAGCAGACGATTCCTTTCAGGCATGTAGATGATATATGGAACCGCCACCACCCGCTCCCAGGTTTCTGTCACGATCTGCATACTCGCGGAGATGCTAAAACAGCCGGCGTCTCCATTTCTTTCCCTGATACGATGTTTGTTCCACCCCGCATTGGCATCAAAGGAAAACATCGAGGTTAACAGGAGGGCACAGTATATGGATCTCAGGCAGCTTGTCACGTCCCTTACCTCTCGTGGATAAGAAGTTTCTAGAAGATACTATGACCAAAATGCGTTCAGTTCAATCACCATGATCTCCCTTTCAGGCAATCAATGCGGAGTTCATGAGCGGTTTGCAAAATCCATGATTGACCAGCCTTCCTAAATCGGATACCGTTTAGTTCGGGTATAGTACCAGTCCTCCACATTTAATGCGCGGCTGAGAGTCCTGTATTAGGGGAGGTTAAGATGATGAATAGTCATGGTACTCATGGAACCTGGGGGCTTCGCTTCCTGGTCCACTTCTTTACGGTTGTCCTGGGTGTTCTCATTTTCTGGCTCCTTGGATTTCTCATACAAGACATCAGATCCATCCAGGGACCGCTTTATAGCGATATCGAAAGAAAATATGTCGATTCTGGTTTGTTCCAGAAGCAAGATGATCTTGCTAAGCAGATTACCGGTCTCGAAAGGGAGATCTCTAACAAACGTGAGGAACAGAATCTTGTAGGGCACAGCTCGGACAACCTCCAACGCACCATCAATCAACTACTCGAGATTCAGAAAGCCAGCATTGAGAAACAGGTGCC
Organism: uncultured bacterium; assembly: GCA_964581845.1. Lineage (GTDB taxonomy): Bacteria > Hinthialibacterota > Hinthialibacteria > OLB16 > OLB16 > OLB16. The sequence continues at coordinate 5,697 of CAZORO010000322.1, read as the reverse complement.
ACTTTCTGAATCCGAAAAGGGTGATCTGTCTTTGAGTCTTTCTCACTTCCTGGAGAGACAAAAAAACTATCAGGCGCTGAACCAGGAAATAGCTGGATTTCTATCGAAAAAAGAATCTCTCGACACGGAGAAAAGGCAGCTTGACGAGGAGATTGAGGCAAAGAGAAAACCCGCTAGGGAGGAATTCAAAAAATTATCCGAAAAACACAGCTTCAAACTAGCCTGTTTTCAACTCGCTTTTCTTATCCCGCTGCTCTTTATCGCGGGATATCTCCTGGTCCGTTGGCGCGGAGTCATTTATTTCCCGCTTATCCTTGCCTTTGGTGGTGCTACACTTGTCAAAACAGTCTCTGTCATTCACAAGTATTTCCCGGCACGCTATTTCAAGTATATTATCACACTGGGATTGTTGGCAGTTGTTGCTCAGCTCCTCATTTACCTGATCAAAATGATCGCCTATCCAAAGATCGCTTGGCTCGCAAAGCAGTACCGAGAAGCCTACGAGCGTTTTCTCTGTCCGATCTGCGAATATCCTATTAGGACTGGACCACGGAAATATCTCTATTGGACCCGGCGGACTGTCCATAAGATACTGCCACAAGGTGATCCAGCTAGCTCCGAGATACCTTACACATGCCCCTCATGCGGAACCGTTCTCTACGAAATCTGCGATCAATGCCAAAAGATCAGGCACTCGCTGCTTGCCCACTGCGAACACTGTGGAGCCAAAAAGGAGATTGGATGAGAGAAATTGTCCCTGACTCCGCGTCATATAAAGACATATCATGCAAGAAAACAAGCACCTTAACAGATCCTGGATGCTCAGACGTCTACAAGCTCATCTGCGCCGACATGGAATTCCTCGAATTCAAATGTTCGTGATGGTTTCGGGAACAGCCCTAGCTGGATTTCTTTCCTCGGTATTATTCCTGCACCTCGGTATCCATACGATGTGGCTACGTTATGGAATGTCTGTTGTGGCGGCTTATATCGTCTTCCTTTTATTTCTGTGGCTCTGGGTCATATACTATCATGGAAAGCTTTCTTCCTCTCTGGATGGAGGCGATCTGATGGACCTGGCTGATGGAGTGCGTCAACTTCTTTCATCGAAATCCTCCAACGATCCGGTCACCGGCATCAACCAGCTGGCAGAGGATCCCTCTGGTGAGTTTCCTTTCAAATCCGCCTTCGACCTTGATCCCGATGAAATGGTGGTACTGCTTGTTTTGCTCGCAGCAGTCGGATCCGCGTTCATTGGTTCAATCTATATTATCGCCACTGCACCCGCTCTTCTTGCTGAAATGATGCTGGATGGGGTTCTCGGCGTGGCCCTGTATCAGCGTCTTCAGAAAATCGATCAACACTATTGGCTGGAATCCGCCGTCATGCGGACCAGCTTTCCTTTCCTCTGGGTCCTGTTATTCTTCACAGTCACCGGAGCGGTTCTTCACTGGTATGCACCCGAGGCTTTGTCCATAGGCGGTGTCTGGCATCATTTTATGACAAACCACCTCGAATAACCATCGAATTACCATCTACATCCACTCATTTTTTCCTATCATTCGCTTATCCTCTTCATCCGGAACGCCACACAAGGTCTTCCTGCCTCACCAAATTCCCCTCTGATGATTATCCATTCCTTACCTGTGCTGTTTCCCTTTCCAGAATCTGGGATGAGTTTCAATCTCGTCTCTTCCCTTCCCATCGGATCAAGTGTCATATTCCAAGACCCAGGAGTGATTCGCCATCTTTCGGGTATGGACTCAACTGATACTTTACCGTTGACTTGTCCATTCCAGAAATTGTAAACCGCAATTGTGAGTTCTGTTTCTTGAGTGGATGAGGCGGTTCGATCGAAGACATCAGTCCATCCCTCCCGTTTTAATTCACGTGCTTTTTGTGGCATGATCAGCTGAAGAACAACTGGGGAGGGTTCTGCTTCACGCTTAGCGGACAATGCGGGTCGTGTCAACTTGAGACTTCCAGTTTCCCCCGGAGGAAGGACCAAAAACACAGGCGAGGAAGTCAATTGCGTTGGAACCACCTTTCCTTGCGATCGTCCAAGATAATCAAACACTTCCTCTTCTTGCATCCCGGATGGAGGATTCCATTGCACTGTAGCATGTCCCCTTTGGTGCCAATCTCCCTTAACCTCGGTCCAGGCCGCTAACACATCCCGTTCCTTGCCATCGGGAAAACTCCGGAAGGCAATCACATACACATCCGGTTGATCATCCATAATCCACCGTCCCAGACATTTCGCGCCAGCCAGCAGACGTCCCAACGCGGCAAGAGCTACGTAAGCCGGTCTTGGTGTTAGATCACGGCGGAGGAGACCGAACTGAACCGTCTCATTCAGCCACATGTAGTCACCCAATATGAAATGAAAATGCCGCACTGAACCAGCATGTAAGCTGAGCGAATAGGATTGCGCCATAAACTCAGCTTTAAGTAAGTCATTCTCCATCGTAAGGTCGCCCATCGATGAATTTGGATCCGACTTGATTGCCCGGTCACACTCAGTCACCCAGATGGGTTTTCCACAAGCAGCCTCCCGCGCTGGTCCCCAAAGCGATTCATAAGCATCGGTCCAATCATAAGAATGTATATTATAGGTGTCATAATATGGCCAGGTCTCATTGGCGAGAATCCCGCCGGTTAGGGCTGGAACATTAATTCCTCCAATGGGTTGCCAGCTCACGGTAACATGTTCATCCCCGGCCTTGAATCCGAGAAATGCCGCCTTTTGATAAGAGCATAGCTCGTCTATTGTCAATCCACCGAAATCATGCGCATTCCCCTCATTCCAGGGTTCCCAAGCATTAACCTTGCCTTTGAACCTCTGGGCCATCGCTTTACAGAATTGATAAACAATCCGAAGATCCGAGGCAAGCGCGCCATCACCCTCTTTCAAAGCCCATTTTGGAGTAGCATGAAAAACCTGGAGGACATTCATCCCCAGGCTTTTCTGATATGCCGCAAGCCTGTCGTAATGGGTGGAGGCGGCATAAACATCATTTGCGAGTTGCATCTCCCGCCACCTAAGGCGGTCACGGATCCAACTAACACCCGCCAGAGACGCCAAGATTGCAAGTTTCTCACGCTCCCCTGTTTCTTTCTCCGGATACCAAGATATGGCCGCATCGACACCGATTGGAGAATCATCGGGGACAGGCACGCGTAAGCGGGCTATGACCGCGGCAGTGGTCTCTTTTACAATAACTCCCTGGGAATCCAGGAATTCAATCCGGTACCACCCAATTCCCAGTTTTCCAATAACAATAGATGTCCCACCTTCAATTATACCTTCCTTAATAACAGCGGAATGGTCATCCAATACCCGCCACTTTACACACGGTTGACCACTGGGTTGAAAAGACAAAGATACTACCTCGTCCTCCAGAAATATATTTCCTGGGTGATTGGAGAGAGGTAACGGAATTAGCCGTTCACGGTCCATGGCTCCTTCACAATAAATACTGGATACCATGAGAGAGACAAATATAAGCTGACATATCCAGGTATTCCAGTTCAATAACATCCATATGGCTCCTTCCTTCTCCAAAGGTATACCCGCCATTTATCCATCCTCTGAAACAGTAGACTTTTTGATGGATTCTCCCACGGTAAAGGTGTATCCTAATTCATGATGACTCAATCTGGAAGACCAGTGTTCAATATTATTTGAGGAGGTATCCAACCATGACAGTCATCCTGCTTCAGGTATTGTTCATGATTATGGAGACAACAAATGAACCATCACCCATTAAAGTGAGCGTTCAAGAAGGACGGGAATTTGCATTCTTCACCAACCAGAGACATCCTGGAAATCGGATTGGGTATCGTTTCTTTGAGCATCTACCCATCATTTACGGAAGTGTTCCAACGGCTGTTTTTGATGAGCCGTTGAATGATCAGGCGGACGTACGCAATCAAGAACCCTTTAAGCCCCAATCTGATACCATGTCCCACACAATGTTCATCAATACGGTTGGGTGGACACCACAAAAATGGACCTTTAACCTGACTCCAATAGAAGATGGAATCGATCTATATTGGGTTGTTGAGACCACCGATACGGGACTACCCCAATACTACGGAGTCCAGCAATGTTTTCGTCTCGGGGGAGTCAGTAACCGTCCCTGGCGGCGGGAAATAGCTGAAACACCCGCTTTCAGCGAGTATGACTTGTGGGATATTACCGAGAAGGATTCCGTCACAAAGACAAGTCTAACCTATATCCTTCGAAGCAATCAATGGCAACCTTTACCAGCCACTCAACAAACAGTAGGGGCGCGAACACCGCTAGGTGTATCAATTGATTCGGAGATTTCTGGAGGTCACATTAGCTCCATGACAGCAGTAGGGCCATATAAGGCACAGATGCTTGATCCAATTGATCTAGGGCTCATTACGCGGATTGACAAAAACAAAACATGGGTTTGCGGCATTTACTGGCAAAACACATCACATGTCACCGCGCACCATCCCGCCGATTGCCTCCATTGCATCGTCAACATCGGGGGAATTCCCCCCAACTCACGGCGTGTTTTACATGGAAAAATCTACTGGTTCCAGGGTTCACTTCAAGACTTGCTCATTCACTGGAAACACGATTTCGGCGTTAAGTAAGGTGCACTATCATCAATCAGCGGTATGATCACAACATAGGAGAAAGAAAAACGGATTCATCCTTATAACCGCGTTTCAGTCTGGATACCAAGCATCTTGGCTAAAGGCAATGGATCAAGATTTCCAACATCAGTGTTGGTTTGATGCGCCAACGAAGCGGCAAGTCCCGCCACTTGGCCAGTGGTCATCCACACAGGTTCCATACGAAGCACCGACATGGCGACATGAGTACTCGACATGGCCACTGGTACAAGCAGATTATCCAAATTATTTGGCAACATGGCTCCATAAGGAATCTGTCCGGGTTGCGCCGGGCCAGTGGCCTTGCGAGGATACCACAAAACCCCCTCCATGAAGCCATCAACCATCCAACGGCGGTCATGGCAGGGATGAACATCAAAGGAGTGCTCCCCCATCGCGATCGGATCGGGAACTGATGGTGTCTGGCCCGTCTTTGGGTCAACCGTGAAACTGTGTTGAGTCAAGATAGCACGTCCCTCGATCCGTCTGGCCTGACGAACATAGATCTGCCAGGGCCAATGACCATTGTCGATGAATTCCTGGTCATGAAGCCCGAATTCCTTGGCGCGAGACTGAATATCCACGGGTACATGGGGATCGGTTTGCAGAAAATACACTAGACCCGCAACATGCTCGATATGGAATCGGTCGAGCACCTGCCGCATGTGACGGTCCGCGGTGGGATAGGCCCAACTTACCCCTGGACAATTCGGAGAGGTGAGTGCCTCAATATGTCCATTCACCTCATATCGTCCATTGGGCAACTTCCTTAACGGCAATATCTGGTTGATCTTAGTGACTCTTCCGGTTTTGAAATCCTCAATGAGAGGTACATAATCCTGGAAATGCTGTTCATAAGTGGATGGCTTTTCGATAGGGATCTTGTGTTGAGAATCATCTGTCAGAATAGAACGTGCGCAGTAGGCCTGGATTCCAATCGATGGCTCCCCCGACTGAGGGGTCACGATCTCCCCGCCAGTGCGCCAATTCATGTAGTGGATCCCAGCCTTTGATTCACCAAACTCATCCTTTCCCTCGCGCCCA
>CAZORO010000321.1:0-6638 GCA_964581845.1 uncultured bacterium | reverse complement strand
CCCATTCCGCGGCGCCCTCGATAGACAGTATCGGCCGATCCTCGGAGGCTCTGTGCCAGGTTTCTCCATCCTCGCTCCAAGCCAGTCCCTCGGAACCTGGACGGATCTCATAACCACCTTGATGGGCATAACAGCCATACAGGCCCCAATACTTGCCATTCCATTTCTTTAACGTACGGGGTGCCTTCAGGTCATAAGAGTCGAACAAGAGACCACCGAAGGCCACTCCGCCATAATCGAAAGCCCCTTCCTTGCCATATCCCATCACCAATCCCTTGTGTTCCCAGTGAATTAGATCCCGGCTAACCGCGAGAGCGGTCTGATATCCTTTACCCTCAAAACCGGTAAAGAACATTCGCCACTCATCCCCCTTTCTCCATACCAGCGGACAATCCGTCATCTGGAATCCAAGGCCATTTTCTGGATTAGGGGGAATTACATAATCGGGGTAGTAATGCCAGTTACGGAATGGTTGTGACCACTGGTCCAATGTGGCCGCATCGATCTCTGTGTTGGAGGTGGCCGCTCCCGTCTGTTTATCCCCTGTGGAGGTGGTGAATCCATATTTTCCGGAGATAGCTTCGAGAACCGTGGTCTCTTCCTCTTGTCTGACAAACCGTACCCCTTGGGCTTCACCCAAGGGTTTTCCATTCAAGGTAATCGCTTCGGGAGCATGGGTTGGGAGACGGAGGGTGGCGGTGACATTAGCCGGGATTGAGAACTCGAAGTGGATGTTCTGGCCCTCATGCCGCCATTTACTCTCAACTGGTCCAAGGATCGAGCGGTAAGTGGCCTCCACCGAATCGAGACCTGGAACAGGCTGGGGACTCAATGTCAGGCGCTCGTTCTTTGAAAGCGAAAGATCAACCTGGATCCCAGCCAAATCCTGGTAAAACCACTCTTGGATATGCCCAAGCATAAAGTGATTCTGCGAGTAGCCAATCGTGGGTCCATTCCAGGCCTCGGTCAGAGTGGTGGCGCCATTCTTGATCTGATAGCCATAGCTGGGGTGGTCTTCGCGGCTGGCCATGTCATAGATGACATCGGAGCGCCCGGCCTGAGCCAAGGCACGCAGCACATACCGGTGCCCAACATCACCAGCCGTGGTGTGGTTGCCATGATTACGGATATCCTGGATCAAGTTTTCAAGCACCGCCGCCCGGTATTCTTCGGGAACCAGCCCCACCACCAATGGCATGGCATTGGAAGTTTGGCTTCCGGTTGCATACTGGTGAGTCTCCGTGTTGAGGAACTTGCTGTTAAAGGACTCCTTGATCTTGTTCCCCAGTTCTCCCAACCGGGTGGCCTCATCCTCGCTTCCGAGAACCTTGGCGATTTTTCGCAGGTTGCTGACACACTCATAGAAGATCGCGGTGGCGGTGATTCCGAAGGGGGTGAGTTGTGAGGGGCCGGGGGGATTGGGGCCCAGGTCATACCAGTCACCCAGACCATGAGAGACAATGAAGTCCTGGGACCTACTCTGGAGGTAATCGACATACCGTTTCATGGTGTCGAAATGCTTCTCCAGAAGGCGTTGGTCACCATAACGTTGGTAGGCCTGCCAAGTGGCCAGGACTACCGCGCCACCCCATTCCGGTGAATCCCTGAAGCCCTCTGAGAAGACGGTGTATTCCGGGGCGGTGTCCGGGACCAGGCCGTTGTCAAGTTGGGCCTCTGCCATGTCATTGGCGATCTTACGATACAGAGCCGCTACTCCAAAGTTATTCATGACTCCCGGCCCCGCCAGGTGCGCCTCCTCGAGCCAGCCGAGTTTCTCACGATGGGGGCAATCGGTGAGTACACTCTTCATGTTGCTCAGGACCGCCCACTTGATGATGTGGTGAATTCTATTCAGGAGCTCATTCGAGCAGGAGAAGGTTCCTGTCTGATCCACTCCAGTGGCGAGAACCTGGGATTCAATATCATCCAGGATGGGGCCTGAACTCGATCCCTGACCAGCCGGTGTGACTCCCTCCACCAGAACCCAGCGGAACCCGTAATAGTGGAAACGTGGAGTCCATTCCTCGATTCCCTCTCCCTGTAAGATGTATTGCCACCAGACCGGGGTGCCGCTTTGAGACTGGTCAATCTTGCCATCCTTGAGGCTTTCCACCGGGGTGATACGGACCATGCTCCCGGCTGGCCCACGTAGCATTATCTTCACCCATCCCGAGGCATTCTGCCCAAAGTCATAGAGCCAGCCCTCTCCCGACTTGACCGGTGGACCCACAGGATGGAGGCGATCAGCCACTTTCACCGGTTCGTTCATCTGAGCCTTGAGATTGCCACCAGGTCCGTCGGTGACCGATACAGGTTGCCAAACAGGTGATTCGGTAAAGCCGGGTAAATCCCAGCCGGCCTGCTCGATGCGTGCGTCATAATCCTCTCCACCATATACGCAGGAGAAACGTACCGGGCCTTGCATCCATTTCCAGTTTGCATCTGTCACAACCTCTGCCGTGCTTCCATCCAAGTACTCAACGGAAAGCTGCAGAATCACCTTGGGTTCCCCAAAGGACCAAAGACCCTTCACATAGCGTCCACCCACTACATGATACATCCCATTACCCAACAGGATGCCCAATGCATTGGGACCTTCATGAAGACTATTGGTTACATCATAGGTCGAATAAAGACAGGTCTTCTTGTAGTTGGTCCAGCCGGGATCGATGACACTATTGCCCAACTTCTGTCCATTCAGCCGCAGTTCATAATGGCCCAAGCCACAAATCGAAACCTGGGCGAAACGAACTTTTTTTTCAACCGTAAACTCACGGCGGAAAATGGGGAGCGGCTGGGGGGTGTTGGCATTCTCTCCGCTGGAAGGGGCCCCAATCCAATTGGCATGCCAATTGGAGGGAGCCAACAGGCCCATAGTCCAGAATGCTGGTTCGCTCCAGCTTCCCTGAGCCCCCTCTTGATCCCAGATGCATACCTTCCACCAGCATTTCTGATTCGGCTTGAGTGGTTTCCCTGCATATTCGATCTGGAATGTCTGGCCGGAATTTACAACTCCTGAATCCCAAAGATCACCCTGGTCTTTTGCCAGAACCTCGCTGGATGACGCGACAAGCACCCGGTAGGCATTCTGAATCACACCGGGCACATCCGGTGGTGTGGTTTCAAGAATCCAGCTGAGGCAGGGTTTCTCCGTATCGATGCCCTGGGGTGACCGTAGATACTCGCAGCGCAGGTCTATAGCATGAAGCATCAAGGACTCCTTGCATTCAACGGATGACTGAATGACTGGCATGGCCAGAATGATCATGAATAGGCATGACAGAACCGCTATGGACTCAGATTTCATTATCTTCGGCATGAATGAGGATTTCCTGATCTATAGGATGAAACAGATGATTGATGCTACTCAGAACAGATCAAAATGGGGAGGTCATCACCTTCGAGCGATGAAGGGATTCTATGCGCATACCCCCCCTCTTGGAGTAGCGAATTTATTCGCATGTGGGAACAATCCAGGCGAATAAAATCGCTACTCCGCTAACTGCTAGCTGGCCCCGGAGTTCATCACCGGGGCCAGCTGATTTGAGTTCTAACTGAAAAGGCGAGTTACTTCCCGCTGTTCCAGGCTTCCAGTTTGAGTCCCTCGGTGGCATTGACTGTCACTGTATGGGTCTCACCCGCATCCAGCCAGAAGTAGCCATCATCGGCGGTGAAGGTGTCGGCATGGCCGGGTTGGCTGACATACACACCTACTGCGGGAAAGTTGCCCTCGTTGGTGACTTCCACTTTGCCTTCATTCACCTTCATGGTGAGTTTGGTTTTGGGCAACGCGAAGAGTGAGCCCTTCTTGGTTTCGTAATTGACAAAGTAGAAGGTTCTCTCGGCGAGTTTCCCATCCTTCAGGGTCTGCGCGGTGACCAGCAGGGGAACTGTCTTAGTCTGCTCCTCGGAAAGGGTGAATTCGCCGAGCTTCTTGACCCGATCAATGGAATCGCTGCCGGTGAAGGATTCCTTCTTGATCTCATTTAGCTTCTCATCGTAAGCGCGTACGTTTACCTCCCACTTGGCACCCTTGAGCTCATCGGCGTCATCCAGCAGGAAAACTGGCAGAGAAAGAGCCATTCCCACCGAGTTGACAGTCTTAAAGAGAACACAGGCATGCAATGGGGTGAAGCTGTCCTGGTAGAAGAAGTGGCTCATCTTGGGAGCGCCATACCAATCGACACAAGCCCAAGAGGCCGCCGGGTAGTTGTCGTTCATCTTGTAATACAGCGCACCAGTACATTCTGGCCAACGGGTACGTGCCAGTTCGAGGGGGTGACGGACCCCCAGGGCCTGGGAGAGCTGGGAGCCGATGACATAGTTCTCCATGATGTCATCCGGCATAAAGAAGGCCGAGTAGTGTTTCAGCCGCTTGAAGTCCTCGGCGGTGTTGAAGATGGGGGTGTGATGCGCGAGCGAGCCATCATCGGGCGCGGGCCAGAGGTTCTTCTCGTTATCGGGAAGGTAACGCTGGACCGATTCATACACTGGACTACAGGCCAGACCGAACTCGCCAAAAAAGATCGAGGTCATGTTCAAGTTGTGATCGAGTGGCTGCCATCCCCAGTAACAGTTGTAATTGTGGGTGCTGCCGCCCCAGGGCTCGCCACGGTGGAACTGACGGGTGCCATCCAGTTCGATGGAGTACCTGCCCATCATGTCAATCGCCTTGCCAAAGGGATTGCCAGACTCATTGCCACCGCCATACAGCACCAGGGAGGGATTATTACGAATCCGGTAGGTGCAGTGGCGGACCGTTTCCTCAAGAAGTTCATAGGGTTGGGCCAGGTGACTATCCCAGGCGGTGGGCCACTCCTGGAAAACCATGATTCCACGGCGGTTGCAGCAGTCATAGAACTCATCAGTCTCCGGCATTCCTGATCCCCAGCCACGGAACATTTGGACATGCTGAATCTGTGCCAATGAGATGAGACGATCATACCGTTCATAAGAGAAATCCATTGAGGAATCCATTGTGCACCAGCCCGCGCCTTTGACGAACATGGGGCGCTTGTTGAGGACAAAGGTCCAGTTGAAGTGAGTGGAGCGAGGACCTTGAGGAAGAGGAGCCATTTCGACGGTACGGATACCGAAGATGGTTTCACGGGTGTCGGGAATTCCACCTTTCTCAGGGACAAAGGAGAGTCTCATCTTGTAGAGGCTGGGATCCCCCAAGCCATTTGGCCACCACAGTTGTGGATTAGGAACCTTGAAACGGAGGTGGACTGTTTTGGAGGCTGTATGCGACTCTACAGGATAGCTGAATTGAAAGGTGTCACCCTTGAAGTTATCCGGCAGGATGGTGCCGAGGATCTTCCCGGACCACTTTGCCTCCTGACCGAGTAGTTCCACGCTCAGATCGACCACGCCACCGTGGGCATCCATGGTGGCCACGAAGGGGTGGTTCAGTTTGACAGTGGGTTGGCCCTCGATTCGCACTGAACGCCAGATACCGAGGGGCGGGATGCTGGAGTAGTGCCAGCCCCAAGTATTGTTGAACACAACCGTGGTGCGCCAGGCGGGATTGTTCCACTGCTCTTTCTCGCCGGGGGCGGGGTTGATCTTAACGATCAGTATGTTCTCATCCTTGAGGTCACCCGCGACATCGAATTCTGGGCCAACAAACATGCCATCATGTTCGCCCAGGCGTTTGCCATTGAGCCACACAGTGCAGTGGATGGCTACTCCGTTGAAGACCAACCTTTCATTCTTGGCCCCCTTGGGACGTTTGAAGGTGGTTTTGAACCAGTAGGTCTCGAAGCTCTTGTCGTGGGCGATCTTGTCGTTTTTGGCGAACTTGGGATCGGGGATCTTGCCGGCCTCAAACAGGGCGGTGTGGACACTGCCGGGAACACGCGCGTCGATGGCATCGTTCCACTCACCTGACAAACGTGCCGCCTCCTCACCATTCTCGGCCATCTTCCAGACACCATCCAAGGATAGTCCTGTGGCTCCCTCTGGGTGATCCGATTCTCCAACCTTCAAGGTGACCTCCTGGGCTTCGGTAGACATGGGGGAGGGACCGGCATTGAAGCTTTCGTTGTCGAGTTGATCCATGGAAACACGTAGGATTGGCTCTAGACGCAGGTGGTTCTTCAGTGAGCCTTCATCGAGGATCACACCCTTCTCATCCACCTTGTCCATGTGCCACAAACTGACAGTGTGTTCATCCGCCGTGAAAGGGGCATCGGGAACCCCGGAGATCTTGCGTACACAACGGGAGATACGAACCTCATCGATCAGACCATCGCAGCCGATGGGTTGATTCAAGCCGGCGGCATTTCCAAGGTTCAGGGTTCCGGCTTCCCTTTTGATCGATTCGTTCAATCTGACTGGTGAATCGGCCACCTGTTCACCATCCACAAACAGACGGCTACTGACTCCATCAAAGACCCAAGCCAGATAATGCCACTGGCTATCAGTGAGGCTACGGTTGGAGCGGACATCGGCAGGGGAGTAGCCGGGCATATAGACCGCGAAGGTTCCGTCTCCCGCATGGGTGTAAATCTCCCAGTGAGTCTCGGAAGACTTGGGTTCATTGGCAATCATGACATTGTACTGGCTCTTGGACTCAAGTTTGGCCCACAGTTCGACAGTCAGTGGGGGCATCACATAAGAATCATTCTGGATGGCCA
>CAZORO010000320.1:0-6657 GCA_964581845.1 uncultured bacterium | reverse complement strand
CAGCGCAATATCCTCCCGACGCTGGCGCAAGGGCGGCAAGACGATGACCTCGAACGAAAGCCGGTCCAGCAGGTCTTGACGGAACTTGCCTTTCCTTGCGGTGATCCGCAAGTCAACGTTGGTCGCCGCGATCAGGCGCACATCCACGCGCAACGTCGCGCTGCCGCCCACCCGCTCCATCTGGCCGTACTCGACCACGCGCAGGATCTTCTCCTGCGTTTCCAATGGGATGTTACCAATCTCATCCAGGAAGAGGGTTCCTTGATTCGCGAGTTCAAAACGTCCCAACCTACGTTTCGAGGCTCCGGTAAAGGCGCCCTCCTCATGTCCGAAGAGTTCGGACTCGATCAGTGTGGGGACTAAAGCCGCGCAATTGAGAGCTATCAAGGGGCTTTCCCAACGGGGCGAGAGGGCATGAAGCCGTGCCGCGGCGAGTTCTTTCCCTGTTCCACGTTCTCCCAGAATCAAGACGGGCCGGTCAACCCGTGCCGCTTGTGAGAGACGCCGTTGAAAATCCAGGAAAGCCTCAGAACGACCCAGTGCCTCGGGAACCTTGGGTATTGCCGTAGGAGCTGGTTGAGGAGGTGTCATTGGAGTGGTCCTTGAGCTGGGAACAACAAAAACATGTGTAATCCACCACGAGTTGGTGGAATCCCACATTCAGCGCCATGCATTCTGGGTGTCCATTCATCTCCTGTCAATCGCTAACCTCTTGAGAAAGCACAAGTTACCTGAAGCAGAAAGAGAATGGCACATAAACTGTTATTCAACCGGTATGAGGCTTTCTGGAGTCCAGAGGAAAAGAAAGGACAGGTGGAACCTCAAATGCGTTATTGGCTCAATACAACAAATGGGGAATGGGGGATAGTCAGAGGTTCGGAACAGAACGATTTGGCGCTGAGTGGACCGGTGGGAACACTGGCCGTGAACCAGTTCAACAAATCCAGCGCCCATGAACATAGAGATACGGCTATCGAGAAGGATCCGGATCTTATGGTTCTCGAAAAAGCGGTTTTTCTGAAGCTCTACGAGACATTGGAACGGATGTCTTTCACACCGGTTTACTCACCGGTTCATCCGGTGGCGAAGAACTAGAGATCACTGAGGGGGAGAATCAAAGCCCCCGTGATAGAGAAAGAAGGAGGATGAGAATCATGGCGATCTTTTCAAGGCTACGCGACATCATCAGCGCAAATATCAATGCGATGCTGGACAAGGCTGAGGACCCGGAGAAGATGGTCCGGCTGATGATCCAGGAGATGGAGGATACCCTGGTGGAAATCCGCGCGAGCTGCGCCGGCGCGATGGCCACCCGCAAGAAGATCCACCGGCAGTTGGAGGAAGCCCGCAATCGTGTCGAGCGTTGGAATGACAAGGCTCACCTCGCGGTCAGCAAGGGGCGTGATGACCTGGGACGTGAAGCACTGTATGAGAAGAAACGCTACCGTGACCGTGTCAACTCACTGGAGGCAGAGCTCTCCCAATGCGACTCAATCGTGGATCAGTATCAGGCTGATTTGCAGCAATTGGAGGATAAACTCGCTGGCGCGCGGGAGCGTCAGCGGTTGCTGGTCCAGCGTCACATCCAGGCGCAGACCCGCAAGAGTGCCCAGGAAAAAATCCGCCGTATCGACACCTCGGATGCCTTTGTGCGCTTCGAGAAGTTCGAGAACCGCATCGAGCGGATGGAAGCCGAGGCCGACTTGGTAAACTTCGGACGGAAGCCCTCGCTGGAGGATGAGTTCTCCAAGCTTCAGAGCGATGAAGACATCGAAAAGGAACTTGAGGCTCTCAGGGAGTCGGTCAAGAAAGGTGCGGCAAAACCCGAGACGCCACAGAGCTAAGGGTGTGGTAGACTAACGGTAACCGTTCGGAGTTCAACCTTCAGGTTGCGCAGGCACATCGCCAAGGGTTGATGGGAACCACAATGAAAACAATCTTCAAGTTGTTGGCAGTCACACTAACGGCGCTCCTTGCACTACCAGTGGTGGTGATTTTGTTGAGCGCCCTGACAGTGGTAGCGGTGGTGTTCCTGGTGCTGTTGTCGCCGGTGATTCTGCTCGCGCTCTTCGGGTCATTCTGCTTTGGCCTGGCACGGGTGTTTCCGGGCGGACGGAAAAACCGGGATACTGACCTTAACCGCGAGGAAGTCCGCATCATGCAGGAGATTCATGGGGGATTGTCGAGGATGGAGAGGAGAGTCGAATCGCTTGAAACGATCCTCTTCGACCGGGCGGCCCCCAGGGGGTACGGAAGCGCCGGAAAGGCTTATAACTGAAAGGCTTGCTCCGGCACGCTGAAGCGTGAACTCCGAACGAGTCAGGAAGTGAGAAAAAAGGAGAAGTTTCAATGCGAATTGTGGGGATTGTGCTCTGTTTATTTCTCGGCCTGATAATGTTCTCGATAGCATCGATTTTTCTCGCTATCACGGTGCCAAACTTCGGTGGGGTACCTCATGTTGTAACTATTCCACCCCCCCCGCCGGCCGAGGCGGTTCCAGGCTCAGGTGATCCGGCCCCGGTTGTCCCGGTGCGCCATACACGAGTCACTTTTGCCCTGTTCCCATTGATCTTACTGGGACTTCTGGGACTGGGTGGCATCGGTCTAGTGGTGAGGTTATTCCGCAGTGAGGGAAGGTCCTCCAGTGCTAACACGGAGGAGATCCGCATGATGCAGGAGATCCACCATGGACTGTCGGGATTGACACGGCGTGTGGAGTCGTTGGAAACCCTCCTTCTCGACCGGGCAATAGCGCGGGATGGCGAGGAGTGGAAGAAAGGCTGAAGGAGGCAAAGAGATGAGCGGCTTTGGAAATGGTGATTTGATGTTCTGGCGAGAGCTCACAATGGTCGCGGGGGTGGTCCTGGTGATAGCCATCATAATTGGCGCCAGGTTGAAAGTCTATAAGATGCAGTTTGAATTGAAGAAGGCCAACGGGATGACCAACGAGGATAGAGAAGCCATCCGCGATCTGCGGGCCGCGGTTCAGCGGATCGAAGAAAGACTGGAGGCGCTCGAGACCTTGGCGATGGAGCGTGAACGTGAAGAGAAGTTTGGGATGAAGCTATAACAACACAATGGTCGTTAGGAGGATGCACCGGTGTTAAATCAAGAAGTCGTCTTGGGAGGATTGGTTTTGGCGAGTTTGGGATTCTCAGGAGCGATAGCTGCTTTCCTCTCTTACCAGAAGATGAAGTTCGATGCTCTCAAGGAAGGTGGCATCCGTATGACCAATGAAGACCGTGAGCTTCTTCAGGCCATGCAACGCTCAATCGTGTGCATCGAGGAACGGCTGGAGGCGCTTGAGACCCTGGTGTTGGAGCACGAGCGCGAAGAGAAGTTTGGGATGAAGTTGTAACAGAAGGATTTGGGAGACTGGAGGGTGTGTCAATGGATACTGGGAATTTGGCGGTCCTGATGCTTTTTGGTATCCCGATGGTGGCGGTTATTGGTGGGCTAGGGATAGAAGCCCTCAAGATCATTAAAGGAACCCCCAAAAAGGGGAAAGAGGTTTCGGCGGAGGAAACCGAACTCATGCAGGAGCTCTTCCGTACCGCCTCGCGCATGGAGAAAAGGATCGAAGCTCTGGAAACCCTCCTTCTAGACCGAGCGAGAGAAGCCGAGAAGGAAGAACGGTTTCGATAGGGGAAACTGCCATGGCTATCAATATACTGTTCGGCGGTTTTATAGGGTTGGCATTCATCGCGTGTTTCCTTGTGTTCCTGGCACTCATGGTGAAACAGCTGGTGCACAATCAGAGGTCCGGCAAGATGGCTCAATCAGATGAAGAAGACATCCGGATTATTCAGGAAATTCATCAGGGGTTGGAACGCATGGAAAAGCGGATCGAGGCGTTGGAAACCATTCTGCTTGACCGCGCCAGAGACCATGAAAGGGTATGAAAAGCTATGATCCATGTCCTTGCATCCCTCTTTATGCTGCCATTCAAGCTGGCCTTCTTGCTCATCGAGCTCTTGGGCAGAACCTTGGCTCTTGTCGTGGGCTTGGTGTTCTTTGGGATCGGTGCGTTGTTGTGCGTAATTCCGCCTTTCATCTTGATTGGCGCGCCACTGTGCTTGTTGAGCGGGATCGTGGTGGTGAAGGCGTTGTAGCACCTCTCCCCCACCCCCCTCTCCTGAAGGAAAAGAGGGAGTTGATGGAAGGAGGAAAATGTTTGGAGTTCAACCTTCAGGTTGCACAGGCACGCTAAAGCGTGAACTCCGAACGGGAAGACTAATGACGAATGTATTCGCTACTCCATACAACACTAAGGAGGTTTGAGAAAAAATGCGTTGTACAAGAAATCGGAATGAAGACCGCCCCCCGCTCTACCGGGCGAGAGATGGAGTCATATTCGGTGTCTGCAAGGGAGTCGCCCGGCACCTGGATTTCCCGGTGTTTTGGATGCGGGTTATCACAGTGATCGCGTGTGTGCTGACTGGAATTTGGCCGATCCTGATCGCCTACATTGTGGGCGCACTGGTGATGAAACCTGAACCAGTGATCCCCTTCGAGAGTGAGGATGACCAGGAGTTTTACAACTCGTATGTCTCCTCACGCAGCATGGCGCTGGGAAGATTAAAGAGAACCTTCGATAACCTCGACCGCCGTATCCGCCGCATGGAGGACATTGTCACCGCGCGTGACTACGACTGGGAATCCAGGTTGCATGAGTAAAGGATCAGGGAGAGGGAACATGAATACGCATATCGCGGTTGTTGGGATTTTGCACATTCTAGTGGGTATCTATGGATTATTCGGGCCCCTGGTAATGCTTCTGGCCATGGCGGGGATCGCAATCGTGCCTGGTTTCCTGGTGGGAGGTCCAATGGTGGGACTGGGGACATCCGCCGCGGTGACCCTCTTCGGCCTGATCCTCATCGGTTTCACTGCAATCACCAATGTCCTTGGGATTCTGGCAGGATTTGGATTGCTGCAATGGAAATCATGGGCACGGGTGGTTCTGATTGTTATCGCAGCTCTGATGCTTATCCGTTTCCCTTATGGAACCGCATTGGGGATCTACACTCTTTGGGTGCTGTTGAATGAGAGGTGCGGGAGATACTTTTACCATAGAGAGGAAGACCCTCTCACTTTTTCGTGGTGAGATCGCTTCATTTCCCTCCCCCACCTAACCCTACCCTGCAAAGGGGGAAGGTTGGGGTGGGGGATAGTGTGATTCCAATTCCACTCCGTCCTAGAGTTCCAAATCAATAATCCGTTTCCCGAAAACTGAGATCACACGGGTCTTGCCCACTAACGTTTCCTCGTTGCGTTCCACATGGCCATGCAGAAAAAGACGTGGCTGCTGTTTCTGGATATAAGTCTGGAAAGCGGTGAAACCAGTGTGGAGTGGATCGGGACGGTCATGAATGCCGCGTGGGGGGGTATGGGCGAGGAAGATGTCCACACGGGACATCCACCACATCCGCCATCTCACCTGGCGCTCAGTGTAGGCATGGGATCTTGCTTCTCCCAAGACCTTGGGTGCCCCCTCGAATCCCCCAATCTTCAATCCACGGAGTGTGAAGATCCTCCGGTGCGCATTGGCATACTTGGGAACAAAATTTTGATCGTGATTCCCATTCACGCCGAAATAGGGTACGGATCTTTTCTTGAGTAGGATCACCTCGATCAGATCGAGAGGGACATCCCCCAAGGTGACCACCAGATCGATCCCCATGCCCTCCGGATCCAGGGCGAAGTCATCGTCCGAATGAATGTCCGCGACCGCGAGAATACGCATGTTAGGGAATGATCTTACTTCTGGGGGACGATTTCTTGAATCAGCTCACGGTGCAAAGCTTCATCAAAATCCTCGGGACGGGTAACGGGATGGCCCTCCTCATCGAGGAGAGGCGGGACTGGCGGTAGCTTGGGAACCAAATGGTCCTCTGGAATCGGGACTTTGAGTGGGATCACGGACTCGCCGGTGGAAGGTTTGATCGCCGGTACCAAGGTGGGGACTACCTTTGAAGGTTCTTGAATTTCAGGTGTGGCTGGCGGGATTCCTCGCCGCCCCAGTTCTTTGTCGAGTTCATCCAACAACTTCTTGAGCTGAAGTGATTGGGCTGTGGAACTGGCCGTTCCGATCTTCCCTGCGGAATGAAGGCCAAGATCGTACCCTTCACCTTGAAGCCAAAGGTCACTCTTTAGGATACTCTCCTCGATTTGCTTGATGGGAAGGGGTGGGATGGACTCGATAGTTTCGGCATGGACAGGATCGAAGGGGAGCTTTTGAGGAAGCTCGTATTCCTCATTGATCCGTACTTTGTGTTTCCCCGCCTGCCACTCTTTGACCTCGATAATTTTGGATTGGGGATGAAGCCAACCCCGGACTTTCAGGCGTCTGCCACGCAGGTCAGGATTATAACGGAGTTCCCTTCCCTCGGGGGTGTCCAAAATGGTCCAGAGCGCGCCATTCTCATCTAGGATTCCCTGTTCATATGCGGCCAAAGGACCTTGAGGATTCCGGTATTTCTGAGGACTTCCCCGCAGGATCGCCCCCTGAAGCCAGACAATCTCTCCCTCCAAGGTTTCGATATCCTGCTCAGGAAACTGGAGATCGCTGGAGGTAGCAGGACGCTGAGCCGGAGCGGGGAAGGCGAGGAAAAGGGCAAGAAGAAGGAGATGGATCTTCATAGTAGTTACAACCTC
>CAZORO010000319.1:0-6660 GCA_964581845.1 uncultured bacterium | reverse complement strand
ATGCCACTGGCGGGTTCCGCTTGAACCACATAGTCGGCGGCTCCGGCTCCGTTTGAGAAGCGGACATATCCCTCAATGGTTCCTCCCTCACCCAGTTGAATCACCCCGGTATCCGAGGGCTTTCCTTGTTGGACCGCGATGTTGGGAACAATCGCTGGCGCATATTTGGGGTGAGTCACCACCAGGGCGTACCGGTCAGGTGGAAGACCAAGAAATGAGAAGGTGCCATCTGGTAGGACCGCACGGCGGATTTCTCCCAAGCCTACGGTTGCATCGGCGGCTGGCTGACCTTCCTTCTCCACAACTTTTCCCTGAATCGATCCACCGCTATTCAAGACCAGGTTAAGCTCAGGCGGGGTTTCTTCTTTGATGATCTCAAAGGCGGTGGAGACCTCCCCTTGGCCCTCGGACTGCACATTCAATATGTACTGGCCATCGGCCAAACCGGATAATTCAAAGGTCCCATCCTCTGATTGGACACGGCTTGATACCTTTCCTCCGGATGAATCTCCCACTCCCGGTCCTCCACCCGCCTCTGGAAAGGCCTCCAAAGTGAAAGAACGGCACGGAGTCTTCCCATCCGCTTGCAGCACGGTTCCCCGCAGGGTGGAGCTGGCTTCAAGCTGGAAGTCCACCCCCGTCGCGCCTGCATCCACATCAAAGAGCATATCCGAGTTTCCCGATTTGGCATCTAGAGCGATGACGGTATAGGAGCCAGGACGAAGATTTTCGATCACATAAGTGCCATCCCCCTTTGCCGTGGCCTCCACCACCGCGCCTCTTTCAAGTACATCCGGCCCAAGGGCCTCCAGGCCTCTCCAGGAGGGTAGAAGCTCCTGGGTCAACAACCCCCCGGTTACTAATGACTCAATACGTCCAGCAAATGCGGCCACCTCGGCATGAAGCAGAGGATCTCCCATAGAATTGGTAACCTTGCCTGAGATGGTCATGGCAGCCTTTTTCTCCAGAACTACACGAACACCGTTACTGGAGGTCACCAGCTTCGACTCCGGTTGGATCCGGTCCACAAAGGTGGGCCAGTAACCCTCCTTTTCAGCGGATAGGCGGTAACGTCCACTGGGGACTTCCTTCAACTCAAAACGGCCTTCTTCTTGAGAGGAGGTTTTGGGTCCCTCTATTCCAGTTTCACCACCCGCCAGCTGAAGCTGGATTTTGGCGCCCAACACGGGTGTGCCGGTTGCATCGACAACCACTCCTTTGACTTTAAATGATCCAGCGTTCGTCAACGGTATTTGTAGCCCCTGTACTGGACGGCCAGCATGAACAGTCAAGATTGGATGAGCCCCCTCGGTAGCGGGTTTGGGATCGCCATAATAACCCGGCTTATATCCTGCCGCTTCCGCCGAAAGGTAATACTTCCCTGGAGGAACAAGTGGCAGGAGGAAGTCACCACTCGAATCGCTCCGGACATTACGGACATCCGCTGGATTGGCCAGATTACCCTCTACTGGCAGCGCACGGACCAATGCTCCATCCACACCCGATTTTCTCTCGTTAATCACCCGTCCGGAGACCTTAACTCCCTGGATGATGGTGATCTCCCCCAGGTCCATGGATTCTTCATCCCCGGTGAACTCGACTGGAAAGGTAAAATCCTCGATCCCCTCACGCTTTCCTATGAGGAGATTGTGACTGGTGATGCCAGTGGTGATCTCGAAATGACCCTGTGCATCGGTTTCCGCTACCTCGGAGAGCTTCTTGAGACGGTTCCCCAACCAGACCCCCACTCCAGAAACTGGCTTGTGTTCAAACGAGTCCACCACAAACCCGTGAATTCGTCTCCTCTCGAAAACTAAAAGGTCCTGCTTGTATTGAGAGACTCCTCCGGAGAAGCTATTCTCATAAAGAACTGATTCAGCCTCCCGGTAGAAGGCCCGCAGGCTGAGCGCGAACCGTCTTGGCAGCCCACCGATCGAGTATGAACCGGTGGAGTTCGTGAGGATCGATCCAGAGATCTCCGGGGCATCGCGCATGGTGATCTTCACCGCGATGGAAGCTCCTACAATGGGAGAACCGGCGGGAGCCAGACGGACCTGACCGGAGACCCTTACCTCAGGTTCTAGGCGGAAGACAGTATCGTTCGTCTCTGTTCTCGCCCCCAGGATAACCTTACGCGAATAACCGGGCGCGAAAGCCACCAAACTGTAAGTCCCCGCTTCAAGATCCACAAAACGGAAAATCCCATCTGGATCTGATGTTATTTCCGCCAGTGGCTTCTTCACTGAGAGCAGATCGAGCTGGGTGCTGTCTGTCTCTGTCTTAAGAAACGGGCCTGAGACCTTCGCGCCTGTGGTGTTACGTCCATCAAAGACTTGGACAGTGGCATTGGGAACTTCCTTGCCGAGGACATTGAGCACCTTCCCCTCAAGAGGGACAGGGGGAACCAGCCGTAGGACCACATCCTTGGCGGGAGAAACAGGAGTGGGAGAGACATATGCTCCATTGGAAACCGACGAAACCGAGGCAAACCCCTCCTTGATGGCACGCAGCTGCCAGAGTCCTGGTTCAATTCCATCGAAACTGAATTCGCCATTCGAGTTGGCAGTTGTCTCAAGCACCTCATGCCCTTCACAATAGGCTTGCACCTTGGCGCTGAAGATCCGTATGGGTGTATTCTCTTGGACTACCGAACCACTGATGCTCGTTACTGGTTTGGAAGGAGGAGCTTCATCTTCTCTTGCCTTTTTCGGCTTGGAACTTTCTATCTGCTTCGCGGCGTCTTCTCTTTCTTTGGCGGGAGGTTCTTTGTCCGTAACTGGGGGAGCCACTGCCACTGGAGTGGGGGGAGTAGCGTTCCGCTCACTGACAAGCCAGTATCCAGCGCAAAGAGCGATACCCGCCATGAGAATAGCCGCGATCAGCAGGATGGGGTTAAATACTTTGGTCTCTTCCTTTTTCTTCATAGTTCAACCAAGAATTTCAGCCACCAAGGATTTCGCCGGTAGACCTATGCAAAGCGAGTGGTGACTCTTCACAATTTAAGGGAGAGGAGTCAAACAAACAAGGGAACCATGGAGAACTTCATGAACCGGAATCTGGATGCCTCACTCAACCGGGCCTGCGAGGGACTGCGGGTACTCATGGATGTGGTCCGTTTTGGACTCGATGAGGCGAATCTGTCTCAGGCTCTGAAAAACATTCGCCACCAGTTGGTCAAGGCGGTCGCCCCCACGAACCAGACTCATGCCGGTCTTATCCTCTCGCGTGACAGCGAGGGGGATGTGTCACGTCCCAGCAAGGAGGCCCCCAAGCCACCCGCTTACCGTGAGGAGATCGATCTCGCCGAAGCCAATTTCAGCCGTGTCCGTGAGGCGGTACGTTCGCTAGAGGAAACCTTGCGCTTGATGGATCCTTCAAGAGCACGCGAGGTGGAACACCTCCGTTACCGGATCTATGACCTGGAGAAAGAGATCCTCCCGCATCTCTTAAAATACTCCCACCGGAGAAAAATGGATTTTGAGCTCTATGTGGTCACCGACCGCCCGATCGCCCATAACCGTCCCTTGCATTGGGTAGTCCATGAGGCCATCCGTGGCGGTGCCGGGTGCATCCAGCTGCGTGAGAAACACGCGGATATCCGTACCTTCCTCGATCTTGGCAGAGAACTCAGAAAGGTCACCCGCGAGGAGGGAGCCACTTTCATTGTCAATGACTCCATCGAGGTGGCGTTGGAGGTGGAGGCGGATGGAGTCCACCTGGGACAGGAGGATCTTCCGCTTGATGCCGCCCGGCGTCTGTCAGGAGGAAGGCTGCTGATCGGGATCTCCACTCATAGTCCCACCCAAGCGCTTGAGGCTCAAGCGGGTGGCGCGGGGTACATCAACATCGGCCCCATCTACCAAACCGCCACCAAGGGAGTCCCTGTCCAACCCGTGGGACCTGGCCTGATCCGTGAGATGGTGCCTCAACTGACTGTCCCCTTCACGACCATGGGGGGGATTCACCTGGACAATGTGGAGGAGGTCATCTTGGCAGGCGCGGATCGTGTGGCGGTGGTGTCGGAGGTTGTCGGCGCGGAGGATGTCCAGGCGGCGGCAAGGACCATGTTGGAGGCGATCCGGAGGGCGAAGGAGAAGAGGGGATGAAGTCAGGAGCGTTTTCCGGGTAATCGCCGACTGAAAATATGTCCTTACAAAACGTTCTCTTTTCTGTAACGTATAGCAATCTAGCGACAAGGGGGGATTTTCTCTCCCTTATGTGGTGGTTGTATCTGGTGTCATATCTGTGTGAAAAAACTGTTGTCTCGCAAATGTCTTTTTGTCTCATAAGCAGAAAACGGAAGTGGAGGTAGTACAAAATGGCAGCCAGTATATTTCGAGTCATCTTAGTTCTTGCGTTAATGCCTCAATTGTGTGCTGGTGAGGCCCTTTCGAAAGAGGAACTGGCGAAGGGTATTCTGTCGGCCCGGTCGTTAATTCATACCTGGAAAGTCCGGTGTGACATGACTGTAAAATGTTTTGCTCCCTCGGGTAGTCTGACGGATAGTGAGAAAAGTGACGAGATTATTCGAAACACCTTTGAGTGAATTCTCGCAGAAGGAAAGACTCGGTATTCACTATCACAGTTTGAAATAGGACAAGATATACCCCAAAAGTCTACCTTGAGTGTCTGGAATGGAAACCAATTCAAATCCATAGAACAAGAGATGGATTCGGGTAAGGCATTTGTCTCCAAAAATCCCCGTAAACCAGCCGTTAATCTTTTTCGAGGTATCATCTTTGAACATCTCATGTGGCATTATGATTGGCCTGATTATGCATGTGCGAATAGGAAACAGAGCGAGCCAGGCCCTAATGACTATATGTCGGATCTTCCGCAGATTTTGAGCTTTCAAAACAGAGATGATGGGAAAAGAGGAATCCGCACAATGGAGACACATATCGAGGAGATTTCCAACGGTGACCGAATGTTGCAGGAGGTGAATAGTTTTCATGTGTGGGTCGATTCGGCAGGCAATGAAACGTTCAGGGCAAAGTTGATTAAAGCCTGGATTGACCCAGAAAGATCGTTTATGCCTGTTCGATACGAAATATATAATAAGCCAGATCGCCTGAAAGAGGATGTAGTCATCTGTTCCGTTGAAATTGAACTTCAGGAGGTAGCAAAAGGAATCTGGCTTCCGTTAACGATCATCCATCATTCACCTGCGGTAGGTGGTGGGAGCTCCAAATGCGGTGGGAGCTCCAAATGTGGCGGGAGTTCCAAATGTGAAGCCAGTTCAACCCCTGAGACGAAAGTCTATACCACACAGCTCACAAATTTTGTCTGGGAAGTAAATACCAAGTTTGATGACTCACTCTTCGAACTGGAGTTTCCAACATCCTCTATCAAGGTATATGACCTCGACAGTAAATCCTATGTTGAATAGGGATCGGTTCGATTTCTTGGGTCAATGAAAAGGGTGGGTGAAGTAATATGAAAAAAACGCATATTCTGACCCGGTGGATTCCCCGCCTTTTTGTGCCATTTCATTCTCCTCCCGGTGGGGCCAGCCCCACCCTACTCCTTACCCGCCAAAGAAATCGAAGTGTTCCCAGTACCGTGGCGGCCTTGGGCATCTTGCTGGCGGTCGGTTTACGTTCGTAATGCAACTCAAAGGGAACCTCACCAAAGGCACTGGTTTGTTCACGCAAGCGGAGTAACAACTCACCAGTGGCATAGAAACCTGAACCAAGGCCGAGGTCTCCCCTCTGTTGGAGTGAGCGTTGAATTAACTCTGCTTTGAAGAGCCGGTAGCCGCAGGAATAGTCACGCACTTCCGGTAGATGGAAAGCCCAACGGTAAACAAAACTCGCCCCGCGTGAGAGCAGACGCCGTTCCCAGGAAACTCCCTCCTCCTTCGCCCCAGGGGAATAACGCGAGGCGATCACCACATCGAGATTTCGAGTATCTATGGCGGCCAGCATCGACTCGAGATAGGACGGGGGGTGGGTGTCATCCGCATCCATGGTGGCGATCAGGTCTCCCGCACCGAGGTGCTCCGCACTCTCTCGGACACCCGCCTCCAGCGCGGCACCATAACCACGGTTCTGCGTAAACTGGATCAGCGAGACCGGTACACTCCCACGCCACTCGCGTGCGACTACCGGCGTTTTATCACGGCTGCCATCATCCACCACTAGCAGATGGAGTTCCTCCTCAAGGAGCTCATTGAGCTGCTCGAATTGGGGGAACAGACGGCTGAGCGCCACCTCTTCGTTGTAGCTGGGCAATACGACTTGCAGGATACGTGGCATCTACTCTTTGAGGTGGAAGTTCCCCTTACCGCTCCTTGATTTCAATTTCAGTCTCCGGAGTGTATGCGCATCGTTCCGGATGGTACATCAACTGCACCTTGGTGGGTGGGATCCGGAACTTTCCGGCGCAGACGGCACGGGCATAGTAACTGTACTGGAACTGTTGATTCCAGAGGTCATCACGGAAGACCAGCACACGGTCATCGCGGAATTCAAAATGGTTAGGAACAAGGCGGTAGAAGCCATCGCTCTCCCAGTATCTGAAACGGTCATCCTCATTGGTCATCTCTACCGGCTCCTCATTAGCGAGTGCTGAGTTGATCGCCACCAGGCCCGCCGGCAAAGGATCATCCAACACTAGGAAGTGGGGATCACGGTCAGTTGGAGTCAGGGTGATTTTCAC
>CAZORO010000318.1:0-6695 GCA_964581845.1 uncultured bacterium | reverse complement strand
GGGTCGTCTTGGGAAGGTAATTGAAATAAAGACGTGTATTCAGCAGCGGACATCCCGCGATCCACCTTGCCCTGAAGCTGATCTGATACTCAGTCCCCAGAGTGACCGCAACGTTGTTGAGGAAGGTGGACTCGGCATGGTTGTGCATGTGCTCGGTGGCGCCAGTCGCCTTGATGCGAAGGACCGGATTCGAGGGATCATCCGGATCACCTTCGATCATACCGTGATGGTTTCCAAGAACGCGCCAGTGATCGAGTCCCTGATCGAAAGATCCATTCTGCATGAGCTCTGTTCCAGTCCCATCTGGATTCTTAATCACAGAAATGTCATCAATCAGGAATTCACCATCCGAGAGCAACCCCAGGACTAACTCATGCCAGGTAGTGGGAAAGGCGGTGCCGGGTTGTGTCTGTGGCACACCTCGGTAGGAGTAGTATTGCCAGCCAGCATTCTGTTGTTCGATACTCGCGGCCCAAGCCTCGGGTTTGCTGTTGTCCGCATCGGGGTCACACAGTTCCAGTGAATGACCTCCACCATCTGGATAGGGTGGCCAGCGTCCCTCATCATCATATTCCACTTCATCCGCTGGATTCCCCACAGAATCCACGAGCGACAGCAGTTCCCCGCCTCCCGAGAGATTGCCATTGTACGGCCCCAGAATCGTAGCTGAAGGAAATTCCATCTTCAGTGATGAAGGATCTTTCGAGACAACCAGGAAGCCACCAGCATCAAGGCTGATCCCTTCCTTAAAGGTGTAGTCAATTCCCTTATTGAAACTCCATCCACTTAGATCGATTGCTTGCGTCCCACGGTTGTACAGTTCCACCCAACCCTGACCGGTCTCGGAAAATGGAGTTCCCTCCTCCACCCATTGAGACAGGAGCTGCGCCCCGAAAGCAAAGTCTCCACTGCCTGATGAATTCTGGTGTACCTCAACCGCGAGGACATTGGTTCCTTCCACCAGGTCATCAAAGTCCAAGGCAACTTTCACAAGCGCGCCATTGTCCACCCACACGGAAGACCTAGTATCATGCGTAATCTGTGTGGGAGGGTCAGGCATGTTGAAACGCAGGAGTTCCTCTCCATTCAGATAGAACACCGCTCCATCATCGACGATATGGCCTAGAACCAGGGTGGCCGCCTGTTCATCAGGCGTGTATGTGAACTTGGTCCTGAAATAAAAGGTCATGGGGCCAAGTGTCATGCGTGTGTTCTTAGTAGCCGGCAGAGTCGAATTCTCAACATAGAAGAGAGCCTTGCCCGAAGGCCACGCCGAGTCATCGTAATCCATGGAGTACCACTCCGGACCAAACGCCGTATTGGATTGGTCGTATTTCCAGGTGGCATCCATGGCAACGAGAGTTGTGGAATGGGTGACCGGATCGACCGCGAATTGGGGGCGGGGATGGTACATGATCTCATTGATCACAACAGAATCGTTCAAGGCAAATTGATTTGCCCCTCCCGGTGTGGTTGGACTGGGCTGTAGCCAGCGTTGTTCCCATTGGGAGCAACGCGCACGGGGATTGGCTTCCACACGGACACAATCCACGAAGTATTGGTTCGCATCAGTCAAGAACAAGACATCCCCCGTTGAGGGATGAAATCCCAGCTGGTCCTCTGTCAGGACAATGCGCTCTCCCCCACCAAGATAGGAAGGGGGGAAGAGATATTCAAAAGAAGAAGAACCATTCTCCCGGATCAGATAATCCTCGAGATAGATCGCATGGTTGGATGAATTTTCAATTTCAAGCCAGAAGGGGGAAATGGCGCTTCCCTCAACCTCCGAGAAACGGAAGCCCGGTATGCCTACTTCCTGTTGAGGTGCGGGTGATTCCCGTATTTGAAGTTCTGCTCCAAAGAGGACATTTCCGGGATACTGCGCCGAAGGATGAACCTCTACCGAGAGGACATTCGTGCCAAAGACCAGATTCCCGCCGGATAATGAGAGGAATCCCGTGAATGAAGCACTAACGATATCTTTGGATGCCAGTGTTGAATGCTCCAGTGTACCACTGGGTAAATTCAAACGGATGAGTTCCTGACCGTTCAGATAATATGCCGCGCCCGCAGCCGCGACAGTATCCAATAGCAGACGGGCCCGGCTTGGATCCCCATAGAAGGAGAAGGCTTTTCGGTAATAGGTTGCATTGGAGCTGGCGTGGACAACAGTGTTACGGGGTGGGGCCGCCTCGGCTTGAGTCAGATAGACCTCATCAATGAAGGTAGACCGGTCTCCCCCTCCCGAATTGAAAGATTGAATTTTGATCTGTAGGACCGAGGAATACGCAGGAAAGGGTATTGAAGTCCGGCGTACCCAACCCGTTGTTACCACATGCTGGGGGGAAACAACCGTTGAACCCACGGTGATCTTGATATCATTTCCTCCCAGCCCTGAACGGTCACATTCCCCCCAGTGCAGGACATAGGACTTGCCAACCTCGAAGCCACTCACATTCTGCGAGATGGCCGCCGCACCTTGTAAAACCAAGGCCTGAGTTCCCTCGAGCCATTGTCGGAAAGGATCAGACTCCCCTCTGAACAACTCCAAGCCGATCCCGAAGGGCCATACACGTAACCATCCACATCAGGGACCTCAAAACTCCCATCCCTCACATGAGGAGCAAAATTGGAGACCATGATTGTATCCAAGAGAATGGAGTTGTCCCCATAGGTACTCGTAGAAGCGTTATTTGAGATCACCAGGTCCGCTGTGGTACCCGTGGCCGTGTAACCACCATCACCCGTTACAAGGCGGAAACGGTCGGTACGAATATCATCCTTTTCGGAAACTACCACGGTTCCCCCTAGACTGATCGAGGGACGTGCCCTGGCACCGCTGACATATCCTCGCTCATTCTCGCGGTAACGGGCGGTATACCTAAGCCCCGGCACCAATCCTGTAATCACTTGGGAAAGGGAACCCAAGCCATGGATAAAGCCGATTCGGTCTCCATCCGGAATAGTCAATCCATTCGTATATGGCCCCGATGCATCATTATTTCCCGTCTTTCCAGAGCCGATCCACCCCTCCATGGACCCGATACCGGGCCAGGAATTCAAAGCACCTCCCTCGAAACCTGAATTGACAACATCCACCAGACCGTTATTGGGATTGCTTTCAGGATATCCAGCTCCTTCCACCAGCCCCACCGAACCTGCCTCGAAAAGAGCTTTTCCTTTCTTCCAGGAGGAATCATCGTAACTGATGCTCTTCCAGTCCGCCGAGGGAGCCTGGCTTGAATCCCAATAAGTCCACTCATCATCCACGTTGATGGCCATGGAGGTCATTGTGGGCCCGGTATCTTCCTGGAAGTTCAGCTTCCCAGGAGTTCCCCCAACCTCAAGACTGGTGGTCCAGCCGCGAGAGTCACCCGTAGCCTTCCATGCATGTTTCTTGCTCAATGTGAAACCAGTCCCATCAGCACCATCGGGCCAGGGATAAGAATCCCCATATTCAAGGGTATCCATCTCACGCCCGCTGTTGTTATAGAGAATGATCTCCTCCCCAGAATTGGAGAGTTTCCCCTCCCAGGGACCGAGAGTTCCCGTGACTTCAGCCAGGGAATCCAACGCCTCAGGGTCACTCGCAACAAGCAAGTACCCCTTGCCAGGAACCAGGGTTCCCTCTGGAAAGGTGTACTCAATCCCACCGGAGAGGGACCAGCCTGAAAGGTCCATGTTCACGGCCATCTGGTTATAGAACTCAATCCACTCCAAATCAGCCTGGTTTTCCGAGGGATGATACATCACTTCGTTGAAAACCACGGTGCTATCACAGAATCCTGGAACAGTATGGAGAATGAAGATGAGCGATAAAATCTTTTTCACTAGTCTTAATGCTCCTGACGCATGAAAGTAGTGGATGGAGAAATCACTACAGGTTAACCGGTATAATGGCATTGTATGGAAATCTTGGAGGGATGTCAGTCCGTAAGCGGTGAAATAGGGATTGTAGGATGAATCCATGATCCCTACGATTGGGGAGGATTGAATTGTTTCACCCCTATCCACTTGAGCGAGGTCAGTCACCATGCCAAAAGCCTGTCTTTCAATCAGTCTTGTACTGGTTATGCACCTGGTTTCCATCTCTCCCGCTACGTCCAAAACCGAAAAGGTCCACCCCAACTTCATCATCATCTATGCCGATGACATGGGGTATGGAGATCTGGGGTGCTATGGAGCGGAGAGGATCAAAACCCCACACCTGGATCAAATGGCCTCGGAGGGAATGCGGTTTACAAGTTTCTACTCCTGCTCACCAGTTTGCACCCCTTCGCGCGCGGGACTTCTGACTGGACGTTACCCGGTCCGAAGCGGACTCAACCGGGTTCTCTTTCCGTACAGCAAGGATGGAATTGGCCAGGAGGAGATCACTTTGGCTGAAGGTTTGAAGGAATGTGGTTATTCAACCGCCTGTATCGGCAAATGGCACCTCGGACACCTGCCGGAATTTCTCCCCACCCGGCACGGGTTCGAATCCTACTTAGGGATCCCTTACAGCAATGATATGCAAAACAATCAACGCGGCGATCCACCACTGCCACTGATGAGAGACGAGACGATCATCGAGCAACCCGCCGATCAGAACACCTTGACCAAGCGCTATACCGAGGAGGCTGTCCGTTTCATCGGCAGTCACAAGGATCAGCCGTTCTTCCTCTATCTTCCTCACACCATGGTGCATGTCCCCCTCCATGTCTCCAAGGAGTTCGAAGGGCATTCAGCGCAAGGGCTGTACGGGGATGCAGTCGAGGAGGTGGACTGGAGTGTGGGTCAGATCCTCGAGGCAGTCAAAAGGAATGGGTTGGATGAAAACACTCTCGTGATCTTCTCCAGCGACAATGGCCCTTGGCTTGTGAAGAAGGAACACGGAGGAAGCGCTGGACCGCTCCGCAATGGTAAGGGAACCACCTTCGAGGGAGGAATCCGTGAACCCGCCATCTTTCGTTGGACCGGCACTATCCCCATGGGAGCTACAACCAGCGAGCCAGCTATCACTCTCGACCTGTTCCCTACTTTACTCCATCTGGCTGGAGGTGAGATTCCTAAGGATCGAGTCATTGACGGGAAGGATATCCGGGGCATCCTGACAGGAACTGGACATCGTGAAGATCACCGTTTCTTTTTCTTCCGTGGAGAGGATCTGGAAGCTTTCCGGATGGAAAACTGGAAACTCAAGAGAGCTTTCAAGGGTGAGATCTATGGAGAGCCAGGGGATCATCCGGTCTATCTCTTTGATCTTGAGAATGACATAGGTGAGAAGACCAATCTGGCTGAACAGAATCCTGAACGGGTTCAACAGATGGAGCGGGAAATGCAAACCTTCGAGCAAAGTCTTGTTCCTATACTGCCGACCAAGAAATGAGGGAGAGACGATTTGCTGGGTGGGATATTTATCCCAACTCCTTTTCAATCCCCAGAACAAGGTCGATCAGCTCCTGCGCGATACATTCGCTATACGTATCAAACTCAGGTGACTGAAGCCTGACCACCGGAGTCTGGAAGATCCCCTTTTTTACCAGCAATCTTTTGAAGAAACGAATGGAGGTGTCCAGCTCCTGGTTGGTGAAGGCAAGCACCGGTAAAAGCCGCCAGAAAAGGGTCTTTGCGGTCCCGCGATGGCCCGCACGGTGGAGCGAGTCGATACGTTTGTAGATGCGGATCATGCTGCATTCGGGAATCATGGCATGGATACCACGGTCCAGTCCCTCAATGTACTGTTGAACCGCCCACCCCCCGGAGACATGCAACTCTCCTCCAAACTCCTTGAGGATCGTCGAATATTTGGGCCCCGCCGGAAGGGTCTCGACCTTAATAGCCCTGAAGGCTGGGATATTGTCGAAAAGGGTCCTGATGGTACCCATGCTCAAGCCAGATCCACCTGGTTCCCAATCCTGGATCATGAGACAGATCCGCATACCTTGAGCAACTTCCTGGAACAATGCGGGGATAAGGTCGGGCTGAGCATAGAGGTGTGGAGGTACCGCCACCACACAACCAGTGGCTCCCTGGTGTTCCGCCTCGTTAATCACATACCGGCAGATGGAGGTATCAGTAGAACCAGCAGCCCAGAAAACCGGGACTGTGGCCTCTATAATCTTCTGGACCTTTCGTGCAAGAAGCAACTTCTCTTCCAGGGAGAGCCAGGCATTCTCGCTGGCGATTGCGGGAACCAGGAAACCATCGATGCCCGCTTCGATGGCATCTTTAATCAATCTTTCATAGGAAACCCAATCGATCTCCCGGTTCTGTAAAAAGGGTGTCTGAAGAACTCCCATCACTCCGATCGGTGCTTGATCCATTCCGCATTCTCCTGACTTCATCCCCTATTATGGGGAGTGTTGCTCAAGGTAATCCTGCAACTGACGTGAAGGTAAGGAATCTCTAAACTGGATGTTACCCCATCGATCCAGTTCCGGAGGATTGTCATCCCGACCTATTCACGGACAAAAAAATTTGAAATCGAAATCCGGCCGGAATGGCAATTTTGTAGTGTGATAATTGTGAAGCTGTCTTTAAGTGAATAATTTGGACAGAACCTCCCCTCCGCCCCTGTTTGAGGGGATGAGACGTGGCCGGATTGTTCGTGGATAATTCTGTCACTCCTTTCATTTCCAATTTCCTCTTGCGAGGATCTTCTGTTTTACGAAAAGAGTTATTGCCGCAACACCAAACACATGTGAGCGTGCGCA
>CAZORO010000317.1:0-6715 GCA_964581845.1 uncultured bacterium | reverse complement strand
AACTGAAGTTGCAGGAATTCAAGTCCAGATTCGGGTCATCCCCAAATGAAAACGGTGCATAACGGTAGGGATTCGAGGAAGAGCCTCGACAGGCATATTCCCATTCGGATTCTGATGGCAAACGGTAGCCCCCACCTTGGCGGTTGGTCAGGGACCAGGTACTCAGATTGTAAGCGGGAGATCGTCCTTCTTTCTCTGAAAGCCAGTTGCAGAACGCCACCGAACCATACCAGGTGACCACTTTGACCGGGTGGTTGGCCATCGATTCGTTGTTTCGAGTGAGGGATGCGAACTGTCCACCGATGTAGGAGACGTCATACCCCAATACAAGTAGTGGCTGTCCGTTGTAATACACATCCCCACCACTATAGGCCTGGTTGCTGGAGTTCCTCAGATACCCCCGCCCCTTGGCCCAGTTGAGGATCTCGGCGTATTGTGCGTTTGTCACCTCATACTTGCCCATCTGGAAGGAATAGTTGATATTGACGGTGTGGCGGGGGTATTCATCGGAATACCCATATTGACTATCGCGTCCGGTTCCTGTATTGCCCATCAGGAAGGAGCCGGGAGGGAGGGTGACCATTTGGAGGGAGGTGGGAGATTTCTTATACAAGATTGAATCACTTAACGCTCGAGTCTCTCCATATTGGTTTCGTGCCTTAAAATAAACGGTTTTCTGTCCTTCCTCTGGTGAAAGGATAAAAGTCTGCTCGTCATTGAAAATTTTCCAGGATGCTCCCGAGAAGCTGGCTTTTTCGGAGGCTTGATACTCTTTTGGATTCCCCGTCACCTTTGTCGTTAAATAAACTTCACGGTCACTTGTCATCGACTCGTCACCATCCAGACTAAAGGATTCAAGGACTGGAGATGTACCAGGGGCATTGACCGTGATAATTTTTGAAGCTGCCCAATCCACCGATCCGGAAGTACCTTTTACTCGAAGTTGGACCGGGTATGAACCAGACTTATTGTAAGTATGTGAGGGATTCTGAGATGAGGAGGAGGTATTGTCTCCAAAAGTCCAATTCCATTGGGTAATAACACCATCTCCAGGATTTGAACGATCGGTGAACTTGACAGACAGTGGAGCAAGTCCAGAGTTGGGAGATGCTTCAAAAGAGGGTTTAGGGGGAGCTTGGCTCGGATTTCCATTCACACACCAAGTCCATGGAGAAGACGGAAGAGGTGTTCTCACTAGAGAGATCTCTTCTGACTGCAGTTCGTAACTGATTCCAAGTTTCTCCAGCCAACCGCCCTTGGCGGTTCCTTGAACACCTACATTGACTCCCGCAAAGGCTTCCAGCTTTGCGCAACCAGTGTTCAGAAAATCACCTGTTAGGATACCTTCCAAGTAACCCTTGGCATTTGCTCCGGCCCCTGCCAGATTGTATATTAGAATATCAATCTTCGGCCTGATGTATATGGTAGCTTTTCCATTTGCCTCAAGTTGGGTAATTTCCGGACCGATTCGCTGGGGTGTAATTTTGAGACTCCCAACCGGGCCAAACTTCCCGTTTTTATATTCCATTGCCACCTCAGCCCGGTTTGAGATGCTATAACCGGCTCTCGCTGAAAAAGATCCATTAAAGTTTACGTCATATCCCGCCCAGAAGCTAAGATTCGCTTTAATAATCACGGGAACGATGCCAACCTGGAACCAACATATTTTCTGAATGTCAGGGATCGCAGTGATCTTTATGTCATCTTTCTTGCCAGATAAACCAGCTTTAACATCAACCTGAGCTAGAATGCTCATGTCCAGCTGAGCAGCAAATCCTGCCTTGGCATAAACAAGTTTCCAATCTTTTATTTTACAATCCCAAACAAAAGAAGGATCGAAGGCAATTTCCCCTGTCAAAGTTAATCCAGCAACAAGTGAAGTATTAAACTCCTTTGAGGCCATTCCATCCAGACCAATTGAGAATCCTGCCTTGCGTAATTCATCTTCGGTAATTGGTACGATGCCAGAGATATCTGCTTGGTCAAAGATATCTGTCAATGCAATCTCTTCAGTTTGTAGGTGTAAAAGACTTCCGTTCTGGCTGATTGAATTCACCCGGCGTGCATACCCCCCTTCTTCCGTCCCGATCACAATCGTTCCGATTGAGATGGAATCCTGGGGTGGGCAGAGGATTTCCAGATTCAATTCATCTGTGGCCTTTGAGATATAAGACAAACACGGATCGTTTTCTACTACGACCACATTATTATCAATCCTGGTCTCTATAGGTTCACGGACAGAAACAAGATTGTCCTCTTTATAATTCAGAGACAAGCCGGTTGCGATCTGGATTGAGACCGATACGGAGTAGGAACCAGAAGATTCATAAATGAATGATGGATTTGGCTCTGTGCTGTCTACATTTCCATCGTTTTGGAAATCCCATGCCCATGAGACAACCTGAGTTTCCAGGATTGGGTCTGCAAGACTAAATTCCACACGAAGTGGTGCTGGACCGCTTCTTGGTAAAGCAAATAGTGTAGATCCATGAAATTGCTTACCAGAATTAGCCTCTAAAACAAGGAGAAGATCTCGCTCGTCTATCTGTTCGTCGTAATACACATTAAGTTTCATTCCCCTATCATCTAGAGGTGTGGCCAACCACCATCTCGAGATGGTGAGCAACGATTCGAGTGCATCTGAGGGATACCCTTTGTTGATGTCGATGGTCGGCGTCAATGTTGGAGTATCAGTATTTTTTGGTGTGTAGGTTGGAGTCGGTGTTGGAGCGAGGTACTGATACGCTCCTATTTCACTAGTCTCTCCCGAACGAGGTTGCCCATCGAAGTCCATTGCCGGAACCAAAGAATCCAATACCGGACCAATTCCCTTGCCGATACAAGGACTGCTTCCTTGGAGGTGATAGTTGCCCTCACCTATGAATCGTGGATCTTCTGAGATATTGTGTTCTCCCGCTCCTTGCCAGGCTTGAGAAACATCACAGTAACGAAGAACTGGGTTGCCTCCACTCCACTGAATCTCTTTGGAACCGTTATTCCAAAGGAGGCTGTTGATCAGATGAGGAGAAGCACCTTGGATATATATACCGCTTGGGCTGACTGAACCGCTATTCTGTGTCAAGGTACAATTGACAAACTTGGGGGATGTGTCTTCATCACAGTAGACTGAATCTCCCCGAATATAGCCCTTGTTCTTAGTAAAAATGCAGTTCAGCAAGAGAGGGGAGGATCTCTCTCTGCAATCCAGCCCGCCCCCTACTGCTCCAAAGGCAAGATTCCCTGTAATCACGCAGTTATGGAGAGTAGGAGAGGAAGCGGAGCAGCAAATGCCCCCTCCATCTACGGCGGTATTGTCCATGATGATGCAGTTTGCGAGGAGTGAGGATTCCACCTGAAGAAACCAAATACCCCCGCCATACACCTCAAACATGGGAAAAACATCTCGGGTTACTTTTCCTTGGGTAATTGTGAAGCCGTCAATTGATGAATGCGATGCGGCCATCAGAACCCGCCGTTCGTTGGATCCATTTAGAATGGTTTTGTTGATGGCAATATCGCGGGACCAGTCTGAAGGATCAAAACCGCCGTACACATCAACCCATGGTTTCATCTGAAAGGCTGTTCTATCCCAGCCTGAACCATAATATGTCCCAGAGGCCATCAGGATTGCGTATCGCTTTGACTCCGCCGCATCAGTGATTTTCGACAAAGCAAAAAAGAGGGACTTCCACGGGGCTGACTGAGTGCCCCTTCCATCCCAATCGGCCCCATTGGAGTCCGAGACATATCGAACTTCTTGGTACTCAGAAAGATCAACTCCAAGCGGCTGTGCCACAGCTGCTACTGAGACAAACATGAGGAAGGTTAAGCCGAAAATTGAGAGGCTCCGGGTAAGTGAAAGGAGTTCTACCATGGAATTTGCCTCGATTGGGTAGGTTCATCGGGTTCCCTCCGCGTTGGGCAAACACAGAGACACCCCATCAGGATGATGGTACGCCTTGGTATGGGTGTGTCAACGAAAAATCGAGCAAAATTACCGTTTTTTCAATGGCTGTTGTTTCTGTAGATCCCCTCCCCGAGTTTGGAGTAAGGTTCCGGCGTCACAGAAATGGATCCAGCGTATTCCTACCCATTCCACGGATGGATTGAGTAGCTTGACACACCCCAGAACACCACATACCGGTGTCCCATATTGAAAATTCCTGTTCCATATTATGCGATCTATTGTTCCACGTGGAACGAATCTATACTTCCAATGAAGATAAGTTCTGTTACGATAGCAATGTCTAGCTTGACAACATCACGTTTCTATGCATACTGAAGGAGGATCGAGGCCGATGGCTGAAGATTCGCAAGTGACCGGCGGCGAAGCCGCCACCCCCCGCGCCGAGGGCGCACTGCCGGGAGGGGATCCCTCCCAGACTTCTGGAGCCGACGGCTCCCTACACCCCTTTGAGAGGTTTCTGTCCGAACAGAGCGAGGAAATCCGTACCCAGGCCGAGAACTATGTCCGGGGACTCAAGAGTGCCCTGGAACGGGTCAAGGCCGAACGCAACGAGTCACGGGCCGAGATCGATAAGATCCGCAAGGACCGGACCCTCGACGGCGAGGAGAAGGTCAAGGCGATCCAGACGGCGCTGGCCGGGCGGGACCGCAAGCTGGCGGTCTACGAGAGCCTGGCGGCGCATGTCAACAATCTGGAGTTGGCCTGGGCGGCGGTCAGCACCGCGCCGGAATTGCTGCACGAGGATGGCACGGTGGATGTGGAGGCGTTCCGGAGCCGGTTTCCGCAGTTGTTCGGCAGTCCGAAGGGGATGACCCCGCCCGCATTTGCGGGAGCGGGGACCGAGAAACCACCAGCTCGGGCCGCGAGCATGAACGACTGGATCCGCGAGCAGTTGCGCGCCCGTTGATCCGGCACTCGGTGGCCCGGAGAAAGGGCTATCGAAATGCCTTACAACAGCTTGGTCGACCGCACCGACGCCGGGCCACTGATCCCGGAGGAGGTCGAGCGCGAGATCTTTCAACACGTCCCCGAGACCTCGGCGGTGATGCGCCTGTCGCGGTGCTTGCGGGACATGGCCCGCCAGGAGCGCACCCTGCGTGTGCTCGATGGGCTGGCCACCGCTTATTTCGTGGGACACTCCACCGCCGCTTCGGGGGACAACGCCCGCATCCAGACCTCCGAGATCACCTGGGCCAACAAGTACATCCGGGCCGCCAAACTGGGTGTGATTGTCCCGGTGCCGATTGATGTGGCCGAGGATGTCGATTACGACCTGTGGGGGGAAATCCGCCCGCAGCTCACGGAAGCCTTTGGAAGGACCTTTGACGCCGCCGTATTCTACGGGACCGGCGCTCCCAGCGATTGGCCGGCCGATCTGGTCACCGGAGCCACAACTGCGGGCAATGTGGTCTCCCTTTCCAGCCTGCCCGAAGGCAGTGTCGATTTCTACGACGCTGTCCTATCCGAGAATGGTACCGTCTCCAAGGTGGAGGAAAACGGTTACCTGGTTTCGGGACACGTCTCCCACATGGGGGTGCGCGGCAAGATGCGCGGGGCCCGTGACAGTGGCGGCCACCCGATCTTCACCCAGGACCCGACCACTGCCTTCCGCTACTACCTGGACAGGGAGCCGGTCATCTTCCCGCGTAATGGCGTGATTGATCCCACCAAGAGTTTGCTCATCTCAGGGGACTGGACCCAACTCGTCTACGCCCTGCGCAAGGGGGTCACCTTCGAGATCCTGCGCGAGGCTTCGATCCACGATGCTGAAGGACAGCTGGTCTACAACCTGGCCCAGGACGACATGCGCGCGCTCAAGGCGGTCATGCGTTTGGGCTGGGAGCTCCCCAATCCGCCTAACCGGTTGGATGCGACCCCTTATCCATTCGGGGTACTCAAGCCCTGAGACCCTGACTCCCACGGAGGTGATTCCATGAGACGCAATCTGTACCTGAGTTTATTCCTTCTGGTCCTGATCCCGGTTGTTGGGATGGGGGCCTGGTATCCCTTCAACCCCAGAAATGGCGACATGCAGACCGATGCGGGGGGATCGATCCGTGCCCAGCAGTGCCATGTGGCGCACTACCGCTGGGCCAGTCCCGATGTCGCCGCGGCAACGGCGGTGTGCAATGTCACACCCACGGCGGCGGTTGCACGGGTCGTGACCGGGGCCACTCTAACTCAACCGGATGATTGCCGTTGCCTCGTGGTCAAGGCACCCACCACCTATTCAGGTGTGGTTGCTGTGACCGGTACGAATATCGCGGGGCAGGTCATCTCGGAGACATTCACGCTTTCAGGGACCAGCACCACGAACGGGGATAAAGCCTTCCAGACGGTCACGGCGGTGGAAGTCCCGGCCAACGAACAGATCCAAGTCGGGACAAACGACAAACTCGGTCTTCCCTAAATGTCGGCCTACACAATGGCTCTGGCGGCATTCAGGAATGAAGTCATTGATGGTTCGGGTGCACCGGACATGACCCGTGATGCGGATGAGATCGAAAAGAACACCGCGGATTTGGGTGCATCGCTGAACAACACCCAAATTGACGTGTTCTTCATCTGGTATTGAAGAAGCAATGAAAGGAGACCCCTTGATGGGCTGGTACACACCCAAGCCGATGATCCGGGCACCCCGCCGGGCCCCCGTGGTCGAAACCAAGGAAGACCCGGTGTCTCCTTGCGGCATCATTACCCGCCCGGTGAAGGGGCCGGGTGAGGAAGGGGCGGTTTCTTTCGTCCCGG
>CAZORO010000316.1:4116-6720 GCA_964581845.1 uncultured bacterium | reverse complement strand
AACTTGGCCGTGAACAGAATTTTATTATTGCGTATGCTAACGATGTCATGGGCTATATTCCCAGCCTCCGTATTTTTAACGAAGGTGGGTATGAACCTGATTTCTCGATGGTCTATTATGGTTTTTCCGGAACCTGGACACCACGGATCGAGGAGACAATTATCAATGCGGTTCACCGTCTGAGTGAAGCAATTGTGCAAACTTGATGTCAATCATTATGTCGAACAACCCCGGAAGGAGTCTCGAAAACACTCAGTTCTCGAGGTAAGGATATCCCTTCTCAATGCGCCAGAAATTCGGACCGACAGGTATCAAAGGACGTCCATTGCTGGCTCCCGGCTCCCGGTCATATCCCATCATGAGAATCAGGTCTGAACTCACAGCAGGGTCGGAATAAAAGTAGGAGTGGCCGACAAAACCTGCATGGACCCTGGCGTCAACAATCGATGCACCTCTGGCCTGCTCCAGTCTTTTCCTCAAATCGGGGCTGAGGTCTTGGAAGGCCAATCTCCCAACCCTCTGGATGCCAGAGAAGAGCCAGGTGGAAAGACCAAGAGCTTTGTCTTCTTCTGACACATAGACAGTCAAACGCCCGAGTCCCATTCCCAACCGTTCAGCCACCATCCTCTGAGTGAAGACTTCCAGATCAAGGTCTGGAGCCGCAAGAGTGTAGTTGGCGATTTTCAGCATTTCCTGAGGATTATTTCCAGCTGCCCGAGCCTCGATGATAAGTTCCCGCACCGCGCTTGACAGTACATCGGTTCCCCGGCTGTGAGCCAGGTAATGGATCTTTCCGATTTCGGGGCACGAGGCCAGGAGTCTGATGAAGTTCTTCAGGTGATGGATAGTAAACTCACCCGATTCCCGGTCGTAATTATACCCACGAAGCCGTCCCCCTCGTCCCGCCGGCCAAGTGTAAACGATGG
The DNA here is from genome assembly GCA_964581845.1 of uncultured bacterium. GTDB lineage: Bacteria > Hinthialibacterota > Hinthialibacteria > OLB16 > OLB16 > OLB16. The sequence goes on along the minus strand of CAZORO010000316.1, from coordinate 5,794 downwards.
GAATCCCCTTCCTTCCAAGAAAGTGCCAGAGGTCGGCCATGACAAAGACCGAATCCTCGAAGGTGTTATTGTATCCATGAACGAAAACAAAAGCCTCTTTGCAGGTTGTCTCGGCCATGCGCCGGGACACCTCGGCCCGGAACATCCCGGCCACATGATCGTTCCGCGCCAGAACCCGTGGATCTTCTTCCAAACCTTTCTCAGCCTGGACAAAGGGAATAGGAGTGGCGGGGAATCTCCCCATTTCAACGATCCTCTGAATCGACAATGGCAGAGCGACATCCCGTCTCTGGATACGGCTATTCTTCTCCAGAATGGGCCACGGAACATCTCTGCCGATCTCGACTGTACAGCGTCCGAACGCGAGAGAGGGCGATCGTCGGTATCCATACTCCTGCCCACCCCCTTTACGGTCGACGGGAAGACGATCAGTCGCGTAAAGAATCTCGACACGGTTATTCCGTATGTTGGCAGGGCAATACTTGAAAGGATTGATCCTCTCATCCAGAAAAAGGTTGGGTGTCTGGATCAGCTCTCTACGTGCGCATCCAGACGCCCAGACCACGCAGATTAAAAGCAAAACAACCCACCGCCCCTGGCTCGATTCAGCCTTGCGTAGATGTGACGTGGACCAAGAGACACAAGCCATGGAATTCACATACGCTAGTTGTTACCCCATCCCTCATGGAGGGTGATGCCAGCCGCCGCGAGTTGGTCCTTGGCCATTTGGGAGGCAGTCCCAGTGATATACAGATCACAGGCTCCCTTGCCCAGTGTTCGACGCACATTTTGAATCCGCCTCGACAGGTCCTCGTTCCAGTAGACATAGTCAACCGCGATAGTGACCACCTTGCCTCCATTCCGGTCGATGAAAACTGGCGTTGGACCTACCACCACCATCTTCTCCAGAGGCCGTACAGACTGATGGAATCTCTCGGCGAGCTGAATCCGCCGCTGATAGAACAAGGCAACCTCGGGCGCGGGAACCTCCTGGATCATGTGAATGTAATTCTGCAATCCAGCCACGCCAGCCAGTCCGCCCATGGCATCGGCAATAGCTGCCCGGACCGTTGGTGTATAGCCCGGATTGCGTATGAACAAATCAACTTCAGCTTTGGGTACACCCATCTGGCTCAGATTCATTCTGGTTTCCTTCTGGAGTTCCGCAGCCGAAAGTGATGCCAGTCTTCCCTGCAGCCCCTTGTTGAGCTGAGCAGCGCCCAAAGCTGGTCCGACGGCAGGAATAAAGGCGGTCCCGATGCGTGTCACCAAGGCTCCTCGATGCTTGTTTGTAGCAACATAATTGAGCGCATCCTGGAGAGGCTTGTTGTCCGTGTAGGGATCCACCCCTAAAGAAACCGCGAGCTGCCTTTTCGCTCCTTCATGGATGCCACGGATGTCTTCTTCAGGAAGTGTATCCCCTTCCTGGGTTTTGGCCTGAACCTGCTTGCCGAATTTATGCAGTCCCAGTGGGATGCTGGCAACTGTTTTGAAAGGGTGCTTCACAGCGTTAATCGTGGATTCGGCGGTCCCCGTCACCTGGTCACCAACACCCTCGAGAAAGAGTGGATCCTGCTGCATGGCGGTGAGTGTATCGAGCGCACGGGTTTCCGCGATCCGGATGCGCAACATGTCAAGGCTGCGTGGATTGTACCAACCATAACGTGTCCACAGGTTG
>CAZORO010000316.1:0-4106 GCA_964581845.1 uncultured bacterium | reverse complement strand
AGGAGTACAACATCCCCTCGACATTAACTTCCTCTTTCACCTTGTGGCTCGCGCCAGTCTGCATGTCAGGCGATAACAAGCTGGATGCGCGGAAAATGGGCGGCTGTTCATAGCCTTCCTGGCAAAATGAGGAGGGGATGAACCCTACTGCGATCACTACAAAAAAAGTAAGACAAAACTTTCCTCGCCACTGTACTCGGTTCGATCTTCCAGAAACAGTCATTGAAATCCTCCCTGAAATAAATTCACTTTTTGTGTCTCTCTCAATTGCACGAGTTAACGCCGGCCACCACCACGGCCACCGCCGCCACGGCCTCCACCACCGCCCCTTGCCGCTCCCGCACGGCTACCTCCCCCACGCGGTGATGAGCTGATACTGCGTCCACCCCCTCCACGACCTGAGGAGGCTTCCGCAAAACTGCGTGCCTGCAAGTCACCACGTTGGCGCGATTGGAACTCACGATTCAACTGCTCAATACTAGGTGAGGAGGGAAGCTGACTGGTCTGAGTTCTACGCACTGATTGCCTAGGCAGATCCGCTGTACTGGAGCGTTTAGCTGCACCCACTTGGCCTGCGCCTTGTGCTCTATTTGAGATGGCACCAGTTGACGGACGCGAAGCGATCCCCGACTGATCCAACCCTTGACGGTTTCCGAGCGTTGACCGGTCCATTTGTTGTGCCCTGTTTATAGCCGTCCCGGTAGACGCCTGACGGTCTGAAACACGTGCGCTAGCACCCGATTCAGCCCTGGCTGCTGTTGATTCCCTAGCGGCTGCGCGGTCACCAGAACGGGGCTCGGGATTCACCCATCCATTCTCTCCATCATATTTTGACCAATCCCCCGAGCTGTCACGCTTATACACATTACCATCGTGACCCACATACAGGTCACCATATTTGTTCTTAGCGATCGCTCCCGACTCGCCGGTAATCTGGTTGTTCCTGGCGACGATTCCAGTTCCCTCGGAGGTGCGGATTCCACCAACAGAGCCAGCAGTGGTCGTACGGTGACCCGCCTGGGCCCACTGGTCTCCCTGGCCCACCACAGTACGTCCCCATGAACCATAGGGAGTATTCACCTCAGCGTGACCCGCATAACCACCGGTATATGGGTTGTAAGCACCGCGTGCATAGGCGCTCCCATTCGGACCATAGGCATAGGCGGCACGCCGATAAGTTCCCGTCGCGGGGTTGTATGCCGCGGCTCGTCCCGCCCCACCATAGGGTCCATAATAGGATGCAGCTCGGACATAACCATTATTGTAGTAACTGTAATGCGCGGCACAACCATATCCCCAATAAGCGGGGCCATAATGGTAACAGTAGCCATGCCAGTAATCGTCATGCAGCTCATCAGCCAGCCAGTAACCCAATCCAAACATGAGCACTCCAGTAGCGGCGACATAGGCCCCGGTGTATCCCGCCGTGTAGCCAACCGTCACTGTCTCTGGATCGGAACCATAGACATAAACATAGGTGACATTATGTGTGGGGTGAGTGGCGGGAATGGAATAGATTTCCTCGGGAACGGAATCACACACTGTCCAAGGGCCTTTGGGACTGGGTGCAACAAACCAAATGCCGCTACGGCAGCAATAGTAGGCGCCATTCACGAGGAAGACACTATCAGGAGTATTCACGGCATAGGATATTTGCGTCGTTTCAACCGGTTTGAACTGAGGCTCACCCTCATACACAACCTCAAGAGTCGCTTCCTTACGACTGACAGTTGCTTTTTCGGGAATGGAGGCAAGAAGGACCGCCGCTTCCGCTTCGGGTGCTCCTGGAACCGACGCGAGAACCGGGGCCTTTGGACTGGTTTCTGGGATCTTCTTGAATTCCTCGGGAAGGTCCTTAGACGCCTCTTGCCAAGGCCCCCACAGATCCTGTGAACGGAACCAACGTCCGGCGACGGTGAAGTAATGTTTACCTTCCACTGAATTCAGAAATACATCACTTTCGGTGTTGTCAACATAAAGCAAGGTTGTGCCTGAAATGGGTTTATAGGTGGGACGTCCCTGAGTGACAATCATCTCGGCGGGTTCCTCGGAAACATAAACCGCGGGAACAACACTGGAGGGAGTTCCTGGAAGATTGGCTTTCACATCTTGCCAGTTCTCATCATCCGGGAGTTTTGAAAACGCCTCTGGGAGCTTCCCAGCTGGAGCCCATGGGCCCTTCAAGAGATCCTTGGTGGTCAGCCATGATTGCTCATTCCGAAGGAAATATGCACCTTGTGTTGGGTCGAGGAATATATCCCAGTTGGTGTTAGCGGCAAAAAGCAGTCCCTCAACCGCTGCTTCATAACGTGGTTCCCCAATGAAGATAACCAAGATGGCGGGTTTGTCACTGTAGAAGATCTTCGGAGGAGCCAGATTGACCTCCACGCTCCTGCTTTGGACCTCCGATAACTTTATGGCGGCAATGATTCGATCCAGGGAGAATGTCATTTCTGACAGACCTGAAAGGAATCTTGTGAAAATTCCTCGCGCGGTTTCAGCCTGGTCATCAGGAGTCCCTGGAAACCGGATCTCTTTGATCTTGATATTTTTAAGCAAAACCATACGGGTCTGGAAATTTGTCTCCGTTTCCATTTCCAGTTTTACGGCTCCATAAACTCCTGTAGTCTTCCCTTTTGGGATTATCTGGATGGCGGTCTGAGCGGAGAGATTCGAATAATCTTGCCAGGACTCAATCTGAGGTTGGTAAACAATGATCTTTCCGTCCTCCACCTCATGGACTCTGGGCCACCCCTCATCCATGGCAGAAGATTGTCCGGCTACTGGAGAACCGGTCACGAGTAAGATGGTAATTACAAGGACCATCCAAACAGAATGGGTGAATTCAACAACTCTCATGGGAAAACTCCTTCGAAAATGTCTTCTTAATCTGCCTATTTTCATCATTCGTTGTGACCGGTTCGGCCATGGATGACTCTTTTCCAAAGGAACAGGACCAGACCATAAGCGCATTCCGGTTCCCCAAAGTGAAGCACCCTGTGTGGATCAATCAAAGTTGATATTAGCAGTCCCTAAGGAAAGAGGCCAGTCTTTTCCGGAATGAGGGACTAAAAAAACTTTTCTTTTTTCATAGCCGTGGTACTATGTCTTTTCACGATACGTTAACAGTTGCCTTGGAGGTGTTCATCCTGAGTGAAGAAATATTCGTCGATTCATCCACCGATCCAGCCTCGGAACAAAAGGCTGTTGGTATTCGTACTCTGCTTGAGCAAATGGCCCGGCTCAACGCCTCAGACCTGCACTGTAAGTGTGGAAGCCCACCCTCCATGCGCATCAATGGGGTGGTGCGCAAGACCAATCTTCCACCACTCCTGCCTGATGACACCCGTGCGATGGCCATGGAGATCATGCCTCCCCGATTCAATGAGATCCCCACTATTGGCTCTCTCGATTTTTCGTATGCCATTCCCAATGTTGCCCGTTTCCGCGTGAATGTCTTCCACCAGCGGGGTAATTTAAGTTTGGTAATCCGCAAGGTGGCTTTCGAAATTCCCAACTTCGATGATCTCAAACTACCACCGCGTGTTGAGAAATTCGCTGAGTTGGAACGAGGTATTGTCCTGGTGACTGGTGTGACCGGCAGCGGGAAATCTACCACTCTCGCGGCGCTCATCAATAAGATTAACAAGATCCGCAGCGCACACATTGTCACCATTGAGGATCCGATCGAGTTTCTCTACCGGGATGAGCGCTGCATCATCAATCAGATGGAGCTAGGGATCGACTTCGAGACCTTTGAAGATGCCATGAAACGGGTTTTGCGTCAGGACCCGGACATCATCCAAGTAGGCGAGATGCGAGACCGAACGACCATCCGTGCCGCCATTACTGCATCCGAGACTGGGCACCTGGTGTTCAGCACCCTCCACACTGCTGACACTTCTCAGACAGTGGAGCGCATCCTGAAACACTTCGATACCGATGAACATGAGCTCATCCTCCAGCAGCTCTCCAATAATTTGAAAGGCGTGATCTCCCAGCGTCTCCTGCGGCGTGCCGATGGGCGGGGACGTGTACCTGCCATCGAGATCATGTCGGCTACTCCCATTGTCCAGAAGCTGATTTACGAAGGACGTCTGAAAGAC
>CAZORO010000315.1:4060-6732 GCA_964581845.1 uncultured bacterium | reverse complement strand
CCTTGAGAAACATCGGGTTGTCGCTGCCATGTTCTCCCTCTCTCTCTTTGTTTGCATGGCCACCTTTCTGCTCTTCCGCTGGTTTGACCATGAGGATGGCTGGCTGCCTGGTTTTGCAATTGTGGGATGTATTGGGATCTGGTATCTGGTCTATTTCCTGTTAGGCGCGGAGGGGCAGTGGGCGAGACATCTACTCATCCGGCTTTTCCAACCCCTGAGCCATGCTTGGCCCATCGAACTAAAAAATGTCGCGAAACACCACAAGATCCTAGGACTTTTTATAAGCGGTTTGGCATTTGGATTTGCCAGTCTCTTCTCGCTCTTCGCCTGTGTGGCCGCCATGCAGTTCGTCCCCGCGCGATTTCCAGCGGAGGAGGCAAAAAGGTTGGCGGCCAGGGGGATTTTTTTTGGAAAATGGGCGGGAGCCATTCTGGCTGTCTTGTTGGTTTTTGGTATCTGGAATCACCCAAGGGTTGAGCGTGTCCGTGCGGAAATCTATGAAAACTGGGATGAGGGTCTAGTCCGCGCTTTATTCTATGGGGCGCATGCCTACTTCAACACCCAGGGTGAGGTCAAGGGCGAGGACATGGATGGTCCCATCGGTTTCCGTTTGGAGATCTACCAAGGGACTCTTCGGAAGATGCGCGACAACCCCATCCTCGGAGTGGGGCCAGGCAACTTCAAGGTGATCAATCCACATCCCAAATACGAGACCGCTCTTGAACGAAGGATCCTCGGTAAGGAGGTTCTGGGACGGCATCCCCATAATGACTTCCTGGAGGATGCAACAGACAGTGGCAGTATTGCCCTGTTAGGGATGATTTGGTTGTTTGGAGTTGCCGGGCTCATACTTTACCGAAGTTTACGCTTCATTCATGTACCCCGGGATGGAACGGATGTTTTCATGAATGTGATCACCTGGGGGCTGGTCTGGGCAATGACCGCGATTGTGATGCATGCCCAATTCGAGATGCCACTTTTGCAGCCCTCCTCAACCTATCCGGCTTGGATGCTCTTGGGTGTCTGTTACCAGGTATGGCGGATCCAACGGCGCCGTGCTTTGGCGGTGTCGACTCAATCTTCTCTCCTCCTCTCCAGTGAAAGCCCCTCGGTTGTGGCCGAAAGAGTTCTAAGGGGAGAGTCACTCCGGAGCGCAGCGGTTTATGAACTTCCACCGGTACGTCCCTGTAGGCTTGGGCCATTGAGTACCTTCCCCGCTTATGTTTCTTGGCCAGTTTTGGGAATCGTGGTTACCTTGCTGATGGGCAGCACCTTGATCCGCCAATTCGTTGGTGAGATGTGGTTACGCTGGGGGATGATGTTCAGCGAAAGTGGCGTGGAAAGGTATGATTACGTTTTCGCGTGCATGGAAAAGGCGGAGGACATCTACCCGCTTGAAATGGAAACCAACTACATCCTGGGGCGGTATTGCATCGATGCCACCGCTATCGTTTACCGGCCCTGGAAAATCAAAAACCGGCCCGATCTCTTCAACGAGGAGGAGCGCAAGGAAAACGAGAAAGAAATCGCTGACATCAGGAAGACCTACCAGCTTGATGTGGATAAGCTCAAAGATTATGCCGAGCTGGGAATCATGGTCCACAAGCGCGATATCTTCATGAATCCTAATTACAAGTGGGCCCACAATAATATGGGGGTTTTGTATGATAAGCTCAATCAGATTTACTCAGATCTGATGGAGACCGCCACAGATCCCGCCAAGAAGGCCGAGTATGCTCAACTCGCTTACCAGGCGCAACAGGATTCAAAGAACTGTTACCACATCGCCCTGGAGATCGATGACCTGCAGGTTTACGCCCTTTACAACCTGGGACATGGGGCCATGCGCGACCAAAAACTCGAACTAGCGGGGAAGTATTTCGAGAGGACATTGCTTGCCGACCCAAGGCGCCAGGATGTCCATTTCTTCATCGCTAAGTGCCGCCTGGGACAGCAAAACCTCCCAGCCGCGCTGGAGGCCTTCCAGAATCTCTTTGCCTGGTCGGATAAGAGTAAGAAGCAGCAGGAAGAGTCGGAGAAGGCCAAACGGAAGCGCGAGGGGAGAGAGAACGAGAAATGGAATTTCAAGCCAAAAGAAGTCATTGATGACTATCAGAGGAAGGAAACCGAGACTTTGCTCCTTGAGATAGTGCGTTATTCCCTTGCTGAGGGAGATCCGAAGGTGGGGTATGGCGCCGCGGACCTACTGACTAGGCAATACAACCGGTGCCGATACCTGCCGTTAATGGCGCATGGAGCGGCTGATCTGGGTAACCCACAAGAAGCCCTCGATCTCGCTAATGCCGCTATGACGGAATGTGGACCACGCATTTCCTCCGAGGTTGTGTTTGCACAGGCCAAAGCCTATTGCCTGTTGCAGAATGCGACCGGCGCGCTTTCATCCTTGCAGACCTTGATGCGATCGGGTACGGGCGATGTGTTCCGGAAGGAGATCAAGACAGACCCAGCCTTTGACCTTGTCCGGAGTCTTCCTGCCTTCAATACCATTGTGAGCGAGAAAGTGGTTCCCAAGCCTGCTCCCAAACCAAAGGCGCCATCCGTAGTGGCACCCGCGTCACAAACCACTCCCGCCACCTCATCCGCTCCTGTGCAACCCCTGGAGAATGAGCCTCCGCCATCTTCAGGCCCCCCCTTAGCGCCCGGGCAGGAGC
>CAZORO010000315.1:0-4050 GCA_964581845.1 uncultured bacterium | reverse complement strand
ATGCCTCGGCGCCGCTTGATGAGTCTGTACTCAACGCAATGATCCCCTCTCTCACTTGCGAGTGGGGCAATCCCTCGAGCGTGCATGCTTGGGGTCAAGAGGCACGCTATGGAGTTGAGAAAGCTCGTCTTCAGGTAGCCACTCTGGCGGGTGTTCCTGAGGCCAATCTGGTTTTCACGAGTGGGGGAACCGAGGCCAACAACATAATCTTTTGGTCGGTGGCACATCGTTCTGCAGGAAAGGGCTGCCACATTCTTTCCAGCTCGATCGAGCATCCCTCGGTTAAGCGGTGCCTGGAATTTCTGAGCCGTGAGGGGCTGGCCGAGGTGACTTACCTTGACCCGGATGGCACTGGTGTTGTTGATTCAGAAGCCTTCCGGAAGGCAGTGAGACCTGATACCCGCTTGTTCACCTTGATGTATGCCAATAATGAAACGGGTGCGATCCAGCCAATCGAGGAGCTTTGTGGTATCGGAGGGCAACTTGGAATACCGGTTTTCACCGATGCAGTTCAGGCTTTTGGAAAGATCCCCGTTAACATCGCTTCCATGGGTTTGGACTATGCCTCTTTTTCGGCGCATAAACTTTATGGCCCCAAGGGCATTGGAGCTTTCTACGCAAGGGATCTCAGCCAGGTTCGCCCCCTTTTTCAGGGTGGCGGGCAAGAGATGAACCTTCGTGCAGGAACAGAAAATGTGGCTGGGATTGTTGGCTTTGGCGCGGCCGTGGATGTCTCCGCCAAAATGCTCCTAACGGAGGGAAGTTTTCTTAAAACTTTAAGGGATGAGCTTCAGGAACTGCTGGTCAACCGGATTCATGGGACTCACATCGTGGCTGGTGAAGCCAACCGCCTTCCGGGAACCCTGTGTGTCTGTTTCGAGGGAGTGTATGGATCCTATGTGGTCCTTGATCTCGCGGAGGAAGGGATCGCGGTTTCCAGCGGCTCCGCCTGCAGCGTGAACAAGTCAGTACCCTCCCATGTCCTACTCGCCATGGGAATCGATCCGCAGCTGGCCCAAGGAGCGGTCCGCTACTCGCTGGGGCGCTCCACGACACGCGAGCAAATCCACCAGGCTGTCGACTCCACCGTCCGGGTAGTGGCCGCCCAGAGGGCTCACCCTCCCCTAAATGGCCAAGGGCTCAGCCTCCTCTCGAGCTGTGATTAACACTGAGATATGCGGTTGAGTTCCCCTTGCGGGGGATTTACATGGAGAGTGACGGACCGGTGTAGAAAGTCTTCACTTTTGCCAAGCCATCTTGTATCGTATGAGCGTTGTCAAAATGGGGTTAGCGGTTTAAGCGCCCCAGCAAATCTGTCTCCGGTTTCGGGAGCCGGGAAGAAAAACGCGAGGCTTTATGAGAGTCGGAAAACGATCTTACAGATCGGTGAGTACGCGTTCATACGGGTACTACGGTTAGCTGAGTCCCTCGATATAAGGTCTCGTCTGCCGATTGCCCACGAGAGCCCCGCCTTCTCGCTCTGCTTGTCCGGAGCCATCTCTTGAGGAGGTCGGTAGACGAATGGTCACTGCGCCCAACCCCTGTGTGATGCCTTTCCGCAACCGGGAAGCATCATCACCCCTTATGGTCTCTCTTGGTAAACACTGGATTATCGAGTGCTACGAATGTAACCCGGAAGTCATCAATAGCCCTGAACGATTGGAAGAAATCTTTCTGGAGGCGGCCCATAAATCGGGCGCGACCATCGTGGGTTCCCATTTTCACTCTTACGAGCCGCAGGGTGTTAGCGGTGTGGTAGTCATCGCCGAAAGCCACTTCAGTGTCCACAGCTGGCCAGAATACCGCTATGCCGCCGTGGATGTCTTCACTTGTGGGGAAAGCATCGATGTGGATAGGGCCATCCAAGTTTTCCAGGACAACTTGGGAACGGATGAAATCATCATCGCGGGCGACTTGAACCGTGGCATTGTCAGCCACAATGGTTTGGAGCGCGCCAGCGCGGTGTCGATCAACCAAGTCGATGCGGTTCTTTCCTGGCGTGAGAAATTCGAGCGCGAGGAAGCCTGGGGTATCCTGACTTCAATCGACATCAAGGATTGCGATCCTGCTCTCATTCGCGATGCCGGCTATGTCAAGCAGTATGCGATCGATCTTTGTGATTACATTGACATGCGCCGCTTCGGCGAAACCATCGTGGTCGATTTCGGTGAGGACGAGCGTGTCTCCGGCTTTAGCATGGTGCAACTGATCGAAACATCCTTGATCTCAGGTCACTTTGCCAATCAAAGCAATGGGGCCTATATCGACATCTTTAGCTGTAAGTATTATGACCCCCAACCGGCAGCCGAATTCTCGAAACGCTATTTCGGTGGCCGCTCGTATAACATGAAAGTTGCCTTGAGGAAGTAATGAATGCCCGAGTTTCCAGGTTGGTTCTTTGAGAAGACCCCCTTTGACAAGGGGGTCTGTCTGGGTGTCAAAATCAAGAACAAGGTGGCTGAAGAGAAAACCGCTTTTCAGTTCATCGAGGTTTTCGACACCTTTGAGTATGGCCGTATGTTGGTGCTGGATGGAGTTATCCAACTGACCGAGTTTGATGAGTTCTCCTACCACGAGATGTTTGTGCATGTGCCCATGCAGTCACATCCGGACCCGAAATCAGTGCTCGTGGTGGGCGGTGGAGATGGCGGGATGGTCCGTGAGCTGGTCAAGTATGACTGCCTTGAACGGATTGATATGTGCGAGATCGATGGGGGGGTGGTCGAGATGTCCAAGCGCTACCTCCCCTTCACTTCCTCGGGGTTCCCGGATCCGCGTGTGAAGGTCTACCTCGAGGATGGTGCGGTGTTCATCCGGAACCATCAGAAAGAGTATGATCTGATTCTGGTGGATTCCTCGGATCCCATCGGTCCGGCGGAGGTGCTCTACAAACGTCCCTTCTACGAGGGGATCAAGGGTGCTTTACGTGACGGCGGTGCCGCCTTGTGCCAGTGCGAGACCATCTTTTACTACCTGCCGTTGATCAAGTCCTTTGTGGGCACGATTCGGGATTTATTCCCACGGCTCCAGTACATGAACACGCTGGTTCCAACCTATCCCTCGGGGATGATCGGGCAGCTGGTCTGCTCGCTTGGGCCGGACTATACCGCTCCAGTGAGAAAGTTACCGAAGTCCATCTCGGATTCGCTCCGTTACTACTCGCCTGAGGTTCACCGCGCGGCGTTTCATTTACCACGCTTCGCGGCGAGGGAACTCGAGCTCGGCTAAGGAATATTCCCCAGGCCCCGGAGGCTATTCCGGGGTCCTTGGTGGTATGTATTGAATCACGGAAAGGACGGAAGAACAGGAATCTTCGGAGCTGGAAACCGGCGGGTTAGAATGTATCTGTATGATCGTGTCTCAGGGATCCAAGTCCGGTTGAGATCAACCCCTTCCGATTTTTCCATTCCTTCCGTGGATTCCGTGATTCAAATACCCGCGCACCACCTCCTCCCCTTGGTGATAATTCATCATTCTGGCATGATCCTTCCGGGAGCTGGGTTACGGTAGTAGCCCACTTCCGGGGAGGAGAATCAGGTGTTGTCCCTCAACCGCCGTGTGCGTGCACGGTGCCAACCAGGTTTTTCAGAATAAAGGAGGAGTAGTGTCATGGCCGCAACAAGTATCGATTCGCAGTACCGTTTTTCTTTCGGCCCTTGGAACATCCATGAGGGCGCCGATCCCTTTGGTCCCGCCACCCGTAGTTCATTCACCTTCGAGGAAAAGATCAAGATGTACCGCAAGCTGGGGTATTCCGGTGTGCAGTTTCATGATGATGATGTTGCCGATGCCTCGCTTTCGCTCAAGGATGCCCTTCAGCGTGCCAAGGAAGTAAAAAAGATGCTCGATGGCGAGGGTCTGGTCACCGAGTTCGTGGCTCCACGCACCTGGGAGGATCCACGCGGTGATGATGGTGGCTTTACCTCCAACGATCCCGCCTGCCGCCGTTGGGCGATTGACCGTGCACGGCGGACCGTGGATATCGCCAACACCCTCGGTTGCCACCAGAGTGTCTACTGGCCGGCCCGCGAGGGAACCTACATCCGCGAG
>CAZORO010000314.1:0-6745 GCA_964581845.1 uncultured bacterium | reverse complement strand
CCAGAACTCTACAGGATCAACGGACTCAATCGTCGAATCCGCTAGTCTTACATTCACGGCGGACATCCAAAATATTCGCAGTCTTAGTCAAGCCAAAGATGCCACTGGACTTGAAAACATGGCTGTGACCATAAGATCACGTTGGAAAGACACTGATTTTGTTTCTTATTGTAAGCTCATACATGAGTTACTCGGGTGTCTACGAACTGATTTCTACCCAGTTGATTACGGCAAAATAAAGAAAATATCCGAGGACGTGCTTACTGATCTCGAAACAAGACTGAAGCAAGGGGTTGATCCCGTTCATGTACCGTATTATTCAGGATTTCAGGATTGGTATATCGGGGCCACATACGGAGCAATGTATTATTATGCCGCAAAGGGAGATAAGGAAGATGGGGCTTGGGTAAATCAGCGGACGGACGTGACAACACGATTGTTGAAGGTGTGGAGTCTGATACAAGATGCGAAAGATCCAACCTGGGCTATCGACATGAGTATGCCGTCGATGAATGTACAACCACCCGACGGTGGTCCAGCCGGAATAAGCCCAAACTCAGTAGGAGATCCCAAACTTCGAGCACAATATGTGGCTGAAATCCATAAGGTTGGAGAAAAACACAAGTGGTGGGGCATACAATATGATTTATGGAAGACAGAGCGCGATCTGAAAAGAAGATTGATGACCGATATTAAGACGATGTACAACACCCCACCCTTGGCTCCGGATGAGTTGAAAGACCTCCTTGACATCTATGTTAAAGATGAAGAGCAGAGGAAGGTGTTTCTGGAGGAAAGCAAGAAATAGTTTATCCATTAGAGAACCGAAATGACTATGCTTTCTCTCTTCTTGGCCCTGAGTGTGAGCCTCATCCAAAGCGCTTCAGGACCAACAAATCCAATTATAGAATCTAGTAATCCCCCATTCACAAGAGATTTCCAAAGAATTCGTAGTCTCGGCCAAGCGAAGGATTCCGCTGGACTTGAGAATATGGCCACAACCATCAAGGCAAGGTGGAGAGACGAAGATATGGACTCGTATTGTCGACTCATGTTCCTGTTATTGGGGCGTCTGCGGACCGACTTTGATCCAATAGACTACCGCAAGATAAGGGAGCTCTCCGAGGACGTGCTCTCTGATCTCGATAAAACGCTAACCGCAGGTGCTAATCCCGTCCTACTGCCGCACTACTACGAGTACCAATTAGCACATCTCTATTTAACATATGCTCCCAAGTACTCACTTTATACATTTAAAGGGGACTCAAAAGATGACGCATGGGTGAATCAGCGGACTGACGTAATGACTCGCTTGTTGAAAGTGTGGAAGCTAGTACAGGACGCCAAAGATCCATCCTGGGATATCAACATGAAGATGCCGTCAATGAATGTGATTCCGCCCGATGGGGGTCCCTCCGGGGGCAGCCCAGAGGCAATAGTTGATCCTAACCTTCGAGCACAGTATGAGGCCGAAATCCAGAGGGTTGCCGAGAAACACAAATGGTGGAACATACAATACGAGCTCTGGAAGACTGAGGACCGGCTGAAAAAAAGACTGGATAACGACATCAAAATGATGTACTCCACCCTGCCTTTGGCTCCGGATGAGTTGAAAGACCTCCTTGACATCTATGTCAAGGATGAAGAGCAGAAGAAGGCGTTTCTGGAGGCGAGCCAGAAATAGCATATCCGATGGAACCTCGATACGACCGCACTACCACTTCCCATGGCCTTAAATGTGAGCCTCATTCAAAGTCTTTCTGAACCAGCTTCATTTTTGCGAGGGTTCGCAGCTGCGGGGATGCGAGGAATTCCCTAGGTTTGAGGTGCTTCTGCCGAGGTGCTTCTGCCGGCAACCTCTTCCATTGTCTCCCACCCCCTGCTCCGTTACCCTATGACAGGTTCACCGCTATGCCCGCTTCGATTCTGGTTGTCGATGACGAAAAGAATGCCCGGGAGGGGTATGCCGAGCTGCTGACCAGTGCTTTTGGCCCGGATACCGTCCAGGTGGAGATGGCCGAGGATGGTCTGGTGGCCGCCAAGAAGCTCTCGGAACGCTCCTTCGACCTGATGGTCACCGATATCCGGATGCCCCACATCGATGGGATGGAGCTACTTAAAACCGCACGTGAGAAATATTCCAACACCGATGTGGTGGTGCTCACCGGGCATGGCACCATCGAAATGGCGGTCGAGGCCATGCGTCTGGGGGCGGTGGACTACCTTCAGAAGCCGGTCAATCTTGATGAGCTCGAGCTGGTGGTCCGCCGGATCCTCGAGCAACGCAAGCTCCTCTCCGAGAATGAGTACCTGCGCGCCAAGCTGCGCGAACGCAATGGCTACCGGGATTTCATCGGTGTTTCCGATTCGATGCGCAAGGTCTTCGATGAGATCCAGAAGATTGCCCCCACCAAGGCTACTGTGTTGATCACCGGCGAGAGTGGAACCGGCAAGGAACTCATTGCCGAGGCCATTCACAGCCTCAGCACCCGCAAAGATCAGCCGCTCATCAAGGTCAACTGCAGCGCGCTCAATGCCAACCTGCTGGAGAGTGAGCTTTTCGGCCATGAAAGAGGTGCCTTCACCGGCGCGGTACGTCAACGCAAGGGACGTTTCGAACTAGCCGACAAGGGAACCATTTTTCTAGATGAAATCGGCGAGCTCACCCTGGATGTGCAGGTGAAGCTCCTGCGTGTCCTCGAGCAGCGGGAATTCGAGCGGGTGGGTGGCAACCAGACCCTGCGTGTCGATACACGCATCCTCTTCGCCACCAACGCCGA
This sequence comes from uncultured bacterium, assembly GCA_964581845.1. Lineage (GTDB taxonomy): Bacteria > Hinthialibacterota > Hinthialibacteria > OLB16 > OLB16 > OLB16. The sequence continues at coordinate 3,965 of CAZORO010000314.1, read as the reverse complement.
TTTGAAAAAGAAAGTCGAGGAGGGTACCTTCCGCGAGGACTTCTATTTCCGGCTCAAGGTGGTCACTCTTCACATCCCCCCTTTGCGGGAAAGGCGGGAGGACATTCCTCCCTTGGTGGATTACTTCATCCACCAGTTCTCTCAAGAGAATGGCAAGCAACCCGTGGAGATCTCCTCCGAGGCGCTCCAGATCCTGCAGGACTACGATTGGCCGGGGAATGTACGCGAACTACGCAACCTTATTGAACACCTCGTGCTGCTGAATGATGGCAAACCAGTCCAACCCTCCGAGCTACGCGAGTTTGGCCAGTTGACCAATGAAGAAAAGGGGATCGAGATCCCATTCGGAACCCCTCTAGCCAGCGTGGAACGCGAGTACATCCTGCGGACTCTCGATTGGTTCGGTGGAAACCGTACCCAAGCTGCCCAGAAGCTCGGCATCGGACGCCGTACCTTGATCCGCAAGTTGCACGAATATGGGGTGTTGGCGGGGGAGGGAGAGTAAGATCGTTCTGGTTTCCTTGCCATGCTTTTTTTAGGGCTTATCTTCAGATTGTGTTAGTGAGCCGTTATTGTTAGCAAGTTGTTTCAGCTCTTCCTTAGACGGGCTACTGACGAATGGGATCTCCCAAGACCACTCTCCCTTTCCAAAACCTCTCAAAAAGCCATTATGGTGTGAATAGGATTATCGGAGCCGCATACGCCCAAGCAGCGCGAGTATGTTTGGATCGTTACCACACCTCACCGGTTGATTTTAAAATAGGGAGCAATGGGGTCGAAATCGAGGTAGAATGTGTATGGAAGAAGACCTCAAAGCGAACTAAGGCAAGTTGGCGGAATAAAGATGACACCACAAGGGACGGTGCATATTCTTACGCGATCGCCGGAGTCGAGGTAATGGAAGGTTTGTTCGCTGTAAGTCCAGCTAAAACCAAGACTGCCGCGGATTACTATGTGGCGCCAAAGGGGTCGCATTCCGACGATCTTGAATCATGCATTAGGTTGGAAATCTCAGGAGTAGGTGACCTTGAGATTGATGAAGTCAAGAAACGGTTAAAAGAAAAGGAAGAACAAGCGATAGAGGGGAAAAGCAACCTTCCAGCGTTAGCCGCTGTTGTTGGTTTCAAGGGTAAGGTCATACTTATTAAGAAGGTTAAAAGCCCATGAAATGGTCTACTTTCCATAAACGGAGCGAGCGGTACGCATGCAAAGCGGAGGTGGCCCTGCACAAGGGGGATGTAGAAACAGCGAAAACCTTGTATCAGAAGGCCGCTGAAAACGAACAGCGTTCACTGGAATACCTTGATCCCTCCACACAAGCCAGGACTCTTGGAATCTGTGTTGTAAGTGCGGCCGCCCTTTGGTACAAGGCTAACCAAACTTCCGTAGCGCATGAATTCATTTCCCATTGGCTCAAAAAAGAGAGTCTACCAGAATTTGCAATAAAAGACCTTAAAACGTTGCATCGTGAGATAAAAACATCTCCCCACAACAGAGAGCATCAACATGTACCCATTCGCCGTACCCATTCCCAAAGGCCTTCCCCAAAGCCTTTTTCCTCACGAGCCACCAGGCCCAAGGTGCTTGCATAAAAGCCGGTACGCAAAAATAAAAAGAGCGGAAGTTGTTGTTTTCTTCCGCTCGCCGAGGTCTTGAGGAGGAGTGCGGCGCCCGGTTCACTTGCTCAAGGTGGATCGGGCCCCGCACTCTGAAACGGGTACTAGGGGAATTCTTGCTGATTTCTTATAGAGCAGGCGGTATGCCAACACCCCTATAGTTTTTCATAACACCAACATAAAATATGTGAACTCAATGACTTATATCTCACTTGGATTTCCCCTTGCCGAGTTGAGAAAGACAAGCAGATCTTTTGTGTGCGGTAGTTTTACCCTATTTTACTCGACTGAAAGGAAAAGCGGCTGAGGCACAATTACCGCAATGCAGTCAGGTTCACACGCACCAACTCCGAATCCTCTGGTCCTATCACCCTTTCGTACCGGTAAGAGTTCATGAGGTGCTCCACCACGGAACTGCCCTCGAGAGCCGAAACTCGGACTGGATTGATCCAAAGGTGGGTTCGGCAAACTCCCTTTGCCGCGAGGAAAGACGGCAGATCGTGCATATGGCGGCTGACAATACGGCCATCGAGTGGCAGATACCCACGTTCCCTGTCGAGAGCATTCAGGTACAGCAGGATCGAATTGTGCCTTCCAAGGAGGACAGCGCTCCGCCCCGGGATCTTTTCCACAACTAACTCAGCCAGCCCCGCGATCTGACGCGAAAAAGCTTGCTGTTCACGGATTTGTGAATGGCCCACAAAGAAAAGGTAATAGCCAATTCCAAGGGCGAGGAGGGTTGGAATCAGGATTCTCTCGGTACGGCTGATAAAGATTTGCCCCACTCGTTCGAGACCCATCACCGCCAGCAGAATCACCCCTGGAAGCCCTAAACTTGAGGAAGATAGATCTCCATATCCAAATATCATCGCCACAATGAAAGGCCATATCAGATCATGGGTTCCAGTGACTGCTGGATGGCACAATGAACGTAATCCCAGAACAACAAGAAGGACCACCGGAAGCCTCCAACCCGAAATGATGAGATCCATCAAGGGAGGAATCTTCTCGAAAGTCAGGGTTTCTGGATGGAAACCGAAATCATGAAGGGTATATCTCCCAGTCCACCACCAGACCACTCCCGGTAGAAACCCCAGCCCTAACCCCCACCAGAAACCCGATTCGAGCTTGGCACGGTAGGTTTTCGACCAGAGAGCATGCAAGGGAACCGCCATGCAAAACAACCATCCCCAGGGGGCGGCAAACGCCGTGGCACCAAGAAGTACCCCACCCCCAAAGGCTTCCGCCATCCCAGTTTTGGACCAGGGATGGCCATGGAGCAGGAGATGCCCCCAGATCAACAGCGCCAGGCAGAAAGACTGTGGAGCAAGGGTTCCCGCTACCCATCGTAGGGGTAGGAGTGATATCCCCAACACTGCTACCCAGATCCCGCGTATCCAGCCTAGCCCGCGCCATGCCCAAATTACTAAACCCATCAGGGCCAAGGTTCCAGCAAGCCGGCGCAGGAGCAGCAACAATGAAAAGGGATCCTTCAGAAGGAGAGTGGCCATCCAGGGATCAAGGGCCTCCGCCACCCAAGAATCCGAGGGTAACCCCCAGGATGTACCCACCGCTGAAGCCACCCGGTGCTGGTCCTGCTCACTTAAGGGGAACGGCAGAGAAGCATCGCCCAACACACACCATGCCACCAAGGCATAAGCCCCCAGCAATCCCGCCCCAAGATTATCCGAAGCCCTCTGTTTCGCGGCCATGGAATCTGGGAGGGAGTCTACCCCGGATTTCCTTCAAGAGGGATACACGAGACTTCCGGCAAATCTCCCCACGGCCATCGTCAATAGAGTGGGCAGAGAATGAAAACCAGCACAAAGGAGGACAAGACAATGACCAAGAGAGCCTACCGGAGATTGGTACTGGCCTTCCTGCTAACCGTGATTCTGATAGGAACCACCGGTGCACAATCTCAAACCCAAGCAACTCTTTCGGTCGGCATTCATCCCGATGCCACCTCGCCTCTCTCCGTGCGGGTCTCACCTCAAGAGGGGTATGCGATTGCCTCCAAAACTCATCAACCCACCGGAACCACTTTCCATCTCATGCCGGTACGTCCAGGCCATTCCGGTGAGGGAAAGATCAATTATCAGGTGACTCCAAACCTGGGCGGAAGCAAGGTCACATGGAACTCACACGCAAAGGAAACCCTCCTGGGAGCCGGTACGGTCCAAGCCATCTCCTTTCAATCTCCCACGGCCATACCGGTTCCCTCTCCGCCGCTTCTACCACCCTTCCCTCCAGTTCCCGCTCCTGCGATGGGACTTGTTTTCCCAATGACACTTGACACCGCTCAATCTGTCTCTGACAGCACAGGGGAGGGGATGGTCAACTACCAAA
>CAZORO010000313.1:0-6761 GCA_964581845.1 uncultured bacterium | reverse complement strand
GGTCAGGTCGAAGCGGATTGGTGTATGAATTGGGACGCCCTTTCCCTCATGGACACGGTACTCATCAACGGCCCAACAAAGGTAATTCATCAGCGCCCGGTGCGAGAGCATGACTCCCTTGGGTTGCCCAGTGGAGCCGGAGGTGTAAATAATGTATGCCAGGTCCTTAAGCGTCACTCCGCTGTTTGGATTCGTATTCGGAAAGCGTGAGATGGCCTCCCATTCCGTATCCAGGTGGACCATATGTGCCATGGCTGCCGGGAATTGGCCGCTGAATGAGGCGATTGTCAGCACGGCGAGCGAATGGGTGTCCTCGAGCATGAAGGCGAGCCGTTCCCTCGGATTATCTGGATCGAGCGGGACATAGGTACCGCCCGCCTTCAGGACGCCCAGGATCGCCACTATCATCTCCGGTGAACGCGGGACCGAAATCCCTACACAAACACCTGGCCTGACTCCCTTCCCGATCAGGTAGTGAGCCAACTGATTGGCACGTATATTCAATTCACGGTAAGTCAGAACCTGATTCTTGAAGAACAGAGCAACCGCTTCTGGAGATTCCTCGACTTGGGCTTCAATCGCTTGGTGGACACACAGGCTAGGGGTGAAAGATGAAATGGATGAGTGTCTTTGTGGTTCATCATTCACACGAAATCTGGAATCCACACCTTGTTCAAGTTCCCGCCGCTCTGGAACGGTTAGGATTGGCAATAGTCCAATGGGACATTCCGGGTTCTCCACGATTCCTTGGAGAAGTATCCTAAAGTGCCCCTCCATCCTCCGCATGGCCGGATCCTCATATAAATCCGTGTTGTACTGGAGAATCCCGGAGAGAGAGTTTTCCATCTCAATAATGGTCAGTGTGAGATCAAAGGGAGCGCCACGTTGACCAGAGGAGAGGGTCTCCAGTTGGAAGCCCAAATCCTTCTCTGGACGGTAGAGACGTGGACGGTCCCATACAAAAGAGGCCTGGTAGAAAGGGGTTCGGCTGGGATCGCGTTCCAACAGCAGTTTTTCGGCCAGCAGGGAGAATGGATAGTCTTGATGCGAGACCGCATCCAACACGGTCTGCCGGAGTTGGGATAGGAACTCACGGAAGGAAAGGTTGGATTGAACATTCGATCGCAGCACGACTGGATTCACAAAACAACCAATAGTTCCCTCATACTCAGGTTGACTTCTTCCCGCCATGGGGGTTCCAACAAGAATGTCCTCCTGGCCTGTATAGCGTGAAAGCAAGACCTGATAGGCCCCGAGGAGCACCGTGAAGAGCGTGGTTTTCTCGTTCTTGGCGAGATGCCGAAGCCGCTGACTGAGGCAGGGGCCGAGGTCAAAATGGATCGGCCTGCCATGATAAGTCTGCAAAGTTGGGCGTGCCTGGCTCGTGGGCAGATTGAGGATTGGAATCTCTCCCGCGAGTTGTTTCTCCCAGTATTCCCATTGGCGCTTCCCTTCCCCACTACCGGCAAAGTCTTTCTGCCATTCAATAAAAGTATGGAAACCATAAGACCTGGGTGCTTCTGGAACCGTCAAACCAGCATTCAGGCATTGGTAAATATGACGGACTTCATTGACAAAGATATCCAGCGACCAGAAATCCACGGTGATGTGGTGAGCTACCAGGAGGAGAACCTGTTCTTTTGTGCCATGTTCAAAGATGAAGACTTTAAGGAGTGGACCTTGAGATAGATCAAAAGGCCGGTCAGCTTCCTCGGCGATTCGTTGAAACAGACGATGTTCATCCCAGGATTCCGTATCGATAACCTCGAAACCTGGACTTAGCTTCGGATGAACAGTCTGAAATGGAATCCCATCCCGTTCCTGGATTGTGGTTCGTAACGCAGCATGACGTACCACAGCCTCTTCGAGGGCCTGTTGAAAAAGCGCAGGCTTGACCGGGGGATGAAGCTTGGCGGCGTAATGGATGTTATACGCGGTATTTCCAGGTGAGAGACGATGCACAATCCACAAACCACGCTGCCCGAAAGAAAGTGGAAAAGTTTCCTGTGCCTGCGCGGATCTTTTTGCAAGCAATTCCCGCAAGTACCGGCGCTTTTCCTCGATGGAGAGCGAACTGAGATCAACTGGAACAGAGGTCATTGTGGTGTTTCTTTGTCCGCGAGGAGACTCTGGAGAAGCGAATCGACTTGATCCTCAGGAATCTGATCGAGTTGTCCCAACAGGGACTCAGCATCCTCGCGGCTGAGTGAGCCAGGGTGTGCCTTGGATGAGATCTGGAGTGGCCCCTTGTCCGCTTCTGAGCTTGTCTGGCGCAGAAGCTCCCGGTAGATCCACAAGGCAAGTTCATGCGTGCCGGGACCTTTAAGGAATTCCACAACCGGCACTACAACTCCCAGCTGGGTCTCAGCCCAGTTCCGCAATTCAACAGCCATCAGGGAATCCACACCCAAACTGGTCAAGGGTTGATCGGCTTCCACATCAGAGGGTTGCATGTCCAGTACCGAGGCAATCTCATTGATCAAGAGAGTCTCCAGAGCGCGAAGATCGGTTTCCTGGTCTCCCGTGATGAGACTGCGATGCGAAGCCAGAGGTTCAAGAATCTTCCCGGTTAGCGCTGAATGCCGGATGGATGGCGCTCCCACTACCCGGGAGAAGAAGGGACTCGCGGCAATGGTAGGATGACTCCGGCTCCAAAGGCCCCAGTCGATGGGTGCCACCCCGCCTTGGGCCTTCCCCGACACCAAGAGGGCGCCGAGGGACTCCAGCGCGAGGGCTGGCTCCAATGCCGTCATTCCACGCGGAGCCAGGGGACGTCTGGACTCTTTTTCGAAACGAGCGGCCATCCCGACCTCACGCCAAAATCCCCAGTTCACTGAAAGAACCCGTTTGCCACCAGCTACCAGCGAGTGTGCCAAGGAATCGAGATAACAGTTCGCGGCGGCATATGAACCGAGGAATGGAGATCCAAATAATGCGGAGGCCGAGGAAAAGAAGACCATGAAATCGAGATCTTCATCTTGAAAAAGGGCCGCCAAATGGTCCGCGCCGGAAACCTTTGGTTGAAGAACCTGGATAAGCATACCAGGATCTGTATCCAGCAGAGATTGAGGCGCCACCACCCCAGCGGCATGAATGATACCCCGTATTGTAGGCCAGGATTCCTCGCGATATCCGCTTAAAAACGTAGTCAACTGGCCCAAATCGGCCACATCCACGGATGCAGTGTGAACACTCGCACCCATGGATTCCAGTTGACGGATAGCCGCTATCCGCCGACCCTCCTGGGTATCTCCTGATACACGAGACCAATGGGCACGTGAAGGGAGAGGAGTCCGGCCCAGGAGAATCAGGTGAGCGGCTCCCTTCTCTACAAGCCAAGCCGCCACCTTCAATCCCAAATCCCCCAGTCCGCCGGTGATGAGATAAGCGCCATCTTTTCTGAACAGGGGAGTAGTACGATCCATTGGATCGAGTTGTAGGTGATCCAGCCGTGCAACGTAACGTTGCCCCATGCGGTAGGCCACCCGGTCCTCAGAACTGGCTGAGAGGATTTCCTTCAACACACATTCAACAGAATCCTGTGCTGCCATCTCTGGATCCAGATCAATCAGACCCCCCCACAGGTTGGGGTGCTCAACAGATAGGGTTTCGCCCATTCCCCATAATGGAGATTGGGAAACACCCCTTGGAGTAATGGATTTTCCAATGGCCATGGATCCTTGGGTGATCACCCAAACCTTGCTCTCCTTGGTTTGGCGTGTCAGGGCTTGGACTATTCCCAATAACCCCTTAAGACTCTCTCCCACCGATAATATGCTTGTACCTTCGGTATCTCCCCACAGGTACAACACATTCGTAATAGGTTTTCCCTCCAGGCCAGAAAAGAGCTTAACATAGTCATCTGGCTCATCCGGGGAGATGACATAATGATGTTCATCAATACACCGGAATTCCTGACCGGGTGAAACATGGAAACAGAATCCTCCACGTCCTTTTACGAGTCCGCCAATCGCTTCGGAGATTCCAGCTTGGCGAGCGAAAACCAGCCATATTCCCGGAACAGCGGAGTTATCCGAGACTTCCAGGGAGCTGGGTTCCCACATTATCTTGTACAACCAGTCACGCCAGACCTGTTTTTCAATCCCGGGAAGCGTGACTGCCGCTGGGATGGAGATCTTTTCCGGGGAACCCTTCACTCTCGCCTCGATCCAGTACTTGTTCCGGTCCCAGGGATAAAGTGGAAGGCGAATAGTTCGTGGCTTGGGAGCGTGAACAACACCCCAGTTAACGGAAAAACCTTGGGAATAAAGGAATGCCAAAGCATGTGTCAGCCCAGCCAGCCTCGATTCCCCATCCCGGAAAAGAGGTATTCGGACTGGTGAATCCGGCAGGACAATAAGATCCTCTTCCTTGAGTGATTCAGAACCAACGATTAGAACCACATCGGAGCCTGGATCCATGGCTGTGGTGCTTTGAGAGGATAATGTCCTTACAAAGGGTTGTTGTCCCCTTTGAGCCGGTTGCAGGGAAGTGGCGAGCTTAAGGGCTTCCACTAAAGCCAGCTTGCCAGAGGCACACCTTGCCGCAATCTCGCCGATTCCTTCTCCAATGATTACTCCTATATTCACCCAGGAACTCCACAGGCGGACTAATGCAATTTGCACTGAGCACATCGCGGCGACAGAGGGTGATAGACCACCTAAACGCGCAACACCCTCGGGAATCAGGATCTCCCCAAGAATCGACTCCCCGGACAGATCACGCACAACCTCATCGCACTCACGGAGTGTCTGGGCAAACTGAGGAAGCTTCTCGGCCAGATCCCGTCCAATCTCCAACCATCCCTCCATGGAACCTGGTATAAACAACACAAGCCGCAAATGCCGGTTAACAGGCTTCTTCCCCGTCGCGAATGAAGGTGATTCCTTCGTGCCCCCCAGGAAAACATCCAATGACCCAATCAGATCGTTTCTTGATGCCCCTGTTAAAGCCAGACGGTAATCGTGATGAGTACGGTGAACACTAGCCTGATAACATAGCTCCGCAAGCCAGCTCTTTCCCGCTTGGGGCCGTCCTTGGAGCAGGTTCCGGTAACTTTCAGCCAATTTCCATAGCGATCCCGCGCTCCTTGCCGAAATAGGAAGGAGAAAGAATCTGGGTTCGGGATACTCAGGAGCGATTGAACGGGTAATCTCCCTGTAAGGAGGTTCCTCAACAACGATATGAGCATTCGTCCCGCTGAATCCAAAAGAACTCACACCCGCGATACGCTTGTGATCACCACCTTTCCAGGGAAGCAAGGCGGTTGGGATGGACACTGGTGTATGGTCCCAATCGACATGCGGGTTGAGGTTCTTGAGATGGAGATGGGGAGGAATCTCCGCGTGTTGAAGAGCCAGAACCACCTTAATAAGGCCAGCGATGCCAGCGGCGGCCTCCAGGTGCCCTAAGTTGGTCTTCACCGAGCTTACAGCCAGGGGCTGGTGTGGATTGCGGTGCCGCCCATAGACAGCGGAAAGGGCTTGAATCTCGATCGGGTCTCCGAGCGATGTCCCAGTCCCATGCGCCTCCACATAAGAAACTTCGGCGGGATGAACACCAGCGGACTTAAGCGCTTCTTGAAGAACCGCCTGTTGAGCATGGACACTCGGGACGGTCAGACCACTGCTACGTCCATCATGGTTGACGGCCGAACCTCGAATCACCGCGAGAATGTGATCCCCATCCGCCACAGCATCGCTCAGGCGTTTGAGCACGGCAACCCCGCATCCTTCACTACGGACATAACCATCGGCGGAGGCGTCAAATGCCTTGCAAAGGCCATCCGAGGCCATCGCTCCGACTCGTGAGAAATAAATCGTCCCCTCTGGAGAGAGAATCAGATTGACTCCCCCCGCCAAGGCCAGATCGCTTTCACGCAGACGAAGGCTCTGACAGGCGAGATGGACCGCCACCAACGAAGAGGAACATGCCGTATCCAACGTCATGTTGGGTCCTCGCAGCCCAAGACAATAAGAGATTCGTCCGGAAGCAATACTTCCAGCGGTTCCAGTTCCCGAATAGGGGTCATTACAGGCCCCCTCTTCCGATTGGATCTGAAGCCGGAGATAGTCTTGCGTGGAAAGACCCATGAAGACTCCGGTTTTGGAGCCATGCAGGTGTTCCAGGACCTGGCCAGCATCCTCAAGCGCCTCCCAGCAAACTTCCAGCAGAAGACGTTGTTGGGGATCCATGCGGGCCGCCTCGCGGGGGGAAATTCCAAAAAAAGCGGCATCAAATTGATCCACGTCCTCAAGGAATCCACCCCAGCGGGTATTCATCTTGCCTGGTTTGGAGGGATCAGGATCGAAATAGAGCGATGCATCCCACCGGTCCTTGGGGACCTTTGTCACCGTACATTTCCCTTTTCGCAAGAGAGTCCAGAAGGATTCAATATCGGGAGCTCCTGGCAGACGGCAGGCCATTCCAACAATGGCAATGGGTTCACGTGGAGACAGGAGAGATTCCTCCGGAGTGAATTCCTGGGACTCCTCCTCACCAGAGAGATGACGCGCCAGTTCTTCTATAGTGGGGAAGTCGAACACCAAGGTTGGCGAGAGCGGCCGTCCGAGCCAATCCTCCAGGTCACCTGAAAGGCTTACCGCAAGGACGGAGCTTATGCCATAACTGGTAAAAGGCTCACGGACATCGATTTCGGAGGGATCAATCTGGAGTTCCTCGGACAGTTTGGAGACCAGCCAGGAAGAGATGGCTTCAGCGGTTGGGTCCTGGCCTCCAGACAATCCACTGCCTGGACTGGA
>CAZORO010000312.1:2640-6771 GCA_964581845.1 uncultured bacterium | reverse complement strand
TTCCATATATCTGGGTTTTCCATTATTCTCTGATCATTATCCAGAACCAATTTCACCATTTCACGGGGATCATAATCACTGTGTCTTGCCGCAGGACAATTGGAAGTGCATATTCCACATTGCATACACCGTTTCAATCCAAGATCTTTAGAAGCCCGATAATCTCTTTTTATCTCTTCTACCAGCTTTCTGGAATTTTGATCAATCTCTTTTTCTATCAATATTAAACCTCTTACATGAGTGAATATTAATCTCTTTATATATAACACAATATTCAAGCTATTTATGACATATATATTTTTGCTTTATTTGATTTTATAATGATATAACACTAAATTTCATTAACTATTGTTATATGATGATAGCCAGATATAAAGTTAAGGGTACCTAATGCCAATTTGCAAAGAAAATAAACAATTATTTATCTTCTATTTCTATCCCTAAATTTCTCAATTCAGATCTTATTTGATCAGAAAGATCCCATTCTTTCTTTTCACGTAATGTTACACGTAAATCTAAGATTAAATCTAATAAATCATTGCAATGATTATTTTCAGAAGTTTTTGGAGTTTGATTAAAGTCAATGCCCAGTATTTCACTTAAATCATTGAAAAATGATAATATCTCAGATAAAACAGATTTAGATGGAATATTTTCTTTAAAAAGTTTGTTTAATTCTTTAATAAGATTAAATATTGCGGCTAATCCCTGCGGAGTATTGAAATCATTATCCATTGCTTCAAAAAAATCATTTCTGGCGTTATTTAAAAGTTTTTGGAAAACGTCATCACGAATATCATCTTCCAGCTCATCACCATCTAATTCCTTGATACGGACCAACAATTTTTTTATTCGACTTAGACTATTTCCTGCTTGATCAAGTGCTTTTTCACTGAAATCAATGGGGCTGCGGTAGTGAGTGGATAATACAAAGAATCGGAAGATTTCCCCATCGTAATTTTCTAACAAATCGCGTATAGTAATGAAATTTCCAAGGGATTTAGACATCTTCTCACCAGAAACATTAAGAAATCCGGTATGCATCCAGTACTTTACCATGGGACTTTTTCCAGATGATGCTTCCATCCAGATCCAGGCACATGACCTCGCAACGATTGGTGAGCATGTAGATCCGGTTCCCCTCAACCGAGGGAACTGTCACCAATCCGATCCCTGGCCAGTCCTGGTAATCGGTGTATTTTGGGATGGGCAGCTGCCATAGGAGAGAGCCATCCTTCCCAGACAGACAGAGCAGAACCGCACGGTCCCCCTCCCATTTCGGATCGCGGGGAATGGCGTTATCGGTCCCCACCAAGACCTTGCCATGTGCAATGATGGGGGTGGAATAGGAATTCTGGCCAAGATCCACCGACCACTTGATGTTCTGGCCGGTCTCGGGATCGAAGGTCCAGGGAAGCCCGGTCTCGCGGGAGACCATATTCCGTGAATATAGTTGCCCCCATTGTGGCTGATCCGCGGCCCAGACATGCGGGAATACAAGGAAGGCGGTCAAAAGAGTCAGCGAAAGGAATCGGAACATAAGAACAAGATTGTGCCAGCTTTAAGTCCGGGGTGGAAAGGTGAGAGCCCAGTTGCAATACAGCCACCTCCCTCTACCCCCACAAGGGGTGAGAGATGTTTTCCCCCTCCCTTCTTGTGGGGTTGGGGGGAGCTTTACTCCGGATCCCATGCCAATCTGAAGCCCCTTACCGCGCTACGGTTTTCAGGATCACAGTAAGCGCGTGAGGAGGAACGGCAATACCAGGCGAGATCTCCCCAGTGCCCTCCCCGGAAAACACGCATTGCCAAGGGGCCGAGGTTCTCATTGGCGCTCCCATCGGTGGGTTTGCCGGCGTAAGTCTCATGATACCAGTCCTGGCACCACTCCCACACATTGCCATGTATGTCATAGAGGCCGAAAGGATTAGGATTCAGCTCGGCGACTGGCTTGGTCCCGATCGGGAACCGATTGCTTCCATTGCTCCACCCATACCACATCTGGTTGGAGCGGAATCCGTGTGCTTTCTCTGCTATACAGTTTGACAAGTCCAATTCGCATTCGGCGGTATCGCCATACCAGAAGGTCGTATCCGTCCCGGCGCGGCAGGCATACTCCCATTCGGATTCCGAGGGGAGACGGAACTGCCCTTTGGTACGGGCATTGAGTCTTTCCAGGAATCCCTCGGGTCCACAGATATCGGTCCAGGAGACATCGTAAACCGGGTAGTTGTTCCCCATACCATAGGGTGTTTCCAGCAATTCGGCGGGTAATTCGCCCATAACCACCACCCATTGAGCCTGGGTGACCTCGGTTTCCCCCATGAAGAAGTCATATTCGATGGTTACTTCATGGACCGGTGATTCATTCTCCAGAGGAAAATCGCCCTCTGTCACTGACCCCATCTGAAAGGATCCCGCGGGGATACGGACCATTCGCAGTGGACGCGCATCCTTGGGGAGACCGGGTAGATCAAACAGGAGAACTTCCGCCCCCGCTGGGTAGATTATGAGGAGGATCAAGATCGCTCCAAAAGCGACGGTGATTCTTTTGCTCAGTTTCATTCAATCGATCTCACTTTCTTTGGAAGGGAACACATCCATGAGTATAATCCAGTTCCGTTGAATTGGAGGATGAAGCACGCCCTCCTATGTCTTGATGGCTTCGGCGCGTGCATGAGCAACTTCACAAAAGTAAGGGGTTGTCCCATCCATCATCCCTGTCTCCAGATGCGCATGTGCCGGGCACCGTAGGCACAGGTTGATAATGGTGCAACGCCTGCAGGTTTCACGAAACTCCTTCCGCTGGGAGCGTAGATCACGTATTCGCGGTACGAAGTCAAACCAAGCCTCTTTAAGCGTACCGTGTCTGAGATCATAGGTCGTTCCCTCCGCCCACAAGGATGAGCACAGCCGGAAACGGCCATCATAACTCACATTGAAACTCCCATTCCCCGCGCCACAGTGGAAGAGGTGGTCGCAACCAATATGAGAGAACTCCTCATTGATGAGGATGTCACAATTTTCCCGCAAGGCATTAAAACGCTTTGCGTCATTACGTTCGAGTTCCACGATTTGAGCTGGTGTTAACCTTTGAGCGCGGATTTCCTCATTCCGTGACGGATCTCCATCGAAGCGTAGATGCAATTGGGGATCAAAACGGTAGTAGTCCTTGGTGCGTGCCCGGCAGAAGGCGGCGATTTCATTCTGCTCTGCGAGATTAGACTGGATAGCCATGGCCTTCAAACGCAAGCGTACGCCTGCCTCTTGCAGCATATTCATGCCTTGGATGAAGTGCTTGAATGATCCGGGACGGCGGGTGACGGTTTCATAGGTCTCAGGGGTGACACCATACACGGTCACTTCAATATCGCGTGGAGGATACTTACGAAACAGCTCCACATGCCGTTGAGATATCAGACACGCATTGGTGAAAACTGAAACCAATAGTCCCAGATGCTTCAAACCCAAGTAGATCTCCTCGAAATCCTCGCGTATGAGCGGTTCGCCGCCGGTAAGCAGACACCACATCGCACCTAGATCCACGGCCTGCCGAGCGATATCGAGAATTTCATCTTGAGTAAGCTCCGACGCCTGGGCCTCACGGTCACTAGCGGGCAGGTTGATGTAGCAGTGGCGGCAATCATTGTTGCAACGGGCGGTGATCTCCAGGTCAAAGGAGAGGGGAACACGCTTGGCCTTGAGCTTGTCCCAGAGTGGAAAGTCCTGTATCTCCATGGAATCTTGCCGACTCATCTATATCCACCTTCCCGCGATGGGTTTTATCCATGGCCAAAAGATCTGTATTACCGGTAACAACCATCCCCGGCGTGAAAGGTATGCGATGAGGATGCGTTCGATACCCAAACCCACAGGAACCCGCTTAAAATTATGTTTTACCTCTACAACCCGGCCGATGATGCACGATTCAGGAAAGTGTCCATCCGGTTCGGGTGCATTGTCACCCTTGAGAAGATATCCCGAGGGTGTGACTTGGATGATCCGGTGAACAGTTAATCTGCCATTTTCAGGATTCTTGAATGCAACCACATCCCCATAAACAAAAGATCCCGGCGCTACCGTAATGATGTCTCCATTGCGGATGAATGGAATCATGCTGACGCCCGGTGCGGT
>CAZORO010000312.1:0-2630 GCA_964581845.1 uncultured bacterium | reverse complement strand
TCCAATACCGCCGTCATTAAATCCGAAATCACGGCGTTGGGAAGCAACTGCGTTTCCTCAAGGGTCTTCACATATTCACTGTTCATGTTGGATCAACCAGTTTTTTCCGCATTACCACCCGGCGGCGTCCATTTGGGGTGGTTTCCTTCTCCAGCTGGGGTTCCAATTCCTCACGGATGAACATATTAAAACCAAGCTTGCGGTACAACCCAATCGCATTATGATTGTCATTGAACACCAACAAGTCCAGGACCTGTGCTCCCTCGGAACGCGCGCGCTCGATCACCATCTGGCTCAGTTTTTCTCCAATACCGGCGCCTCGCAAGGGTGAGCTGACATGGAGGCTGTATAACCAAAAGTCATCCTGGGGTGATTGATCGTTGGGGAGGCGTACTAACTCCACAAATCCAACCACTTCGCCGCGCCAAGTGGCAACCCATTGCGTGGCATTCGGATTCGCTTGGGGAGAATGGCCGAGTGGATGATTGGGATTTAACCAGCGATGAACCGCCGACACATCTTCAAGCGAGGCCTCACGAATGGAAACACCATGGGCCAGGAAACATCGTCCCAGCTGGCGGAAGAACGCCCTCCCCCGCAACAGACGAATGACAGTCCCCGCTGAGTGACGGATGAATCCCATGACACGATATTATTGGACTAACACGATCTTCCGTCTGACCAGTTCACCCATTAAGCCAAGTACATCTTTCTCAATGACTCCGGGTGAAGCATTGAACTCCATCGCCAACTCATCCACCACATTCCGCAAGGATTTCTGGCCATCCAGACGCGCCCAGATGGCTTTTCCCGAATCATTCAGTGAGTACAGCTCCTCATCCAGATCGCCGATGCCGGTGGCAATCGGAACTATAATCAGTTCCCCCTCGATCTCACGGGCCACTACATCCTGGGAGGGGGTATAAATAGCATCTAAACTCAGCTCCATAAGGTTTTCTCCCTTTATTTGTCCTCTGAAAATCGATGAATCCGCTCACGCCAGTCTGATACTTCCCAACCGTGTTCAGCCTCTCCCACCAGCCCGAGGAAGCGTGCCTGGGCATGAGCCACCTCACACAGGTACTCGACTGGCGCATCTAAAGTACCATGTTCAGCCCAGGATTTCGCTGGGCATTGTTCACAAAGCCCCTTAAGGAAACATCTGGCACAACGGTTCAGGTAGTCCGGGTTGGTGGCACGCATCTCACGCAAGCGGGGGAAGAACCCGGTGAGAACCTCGCGCAGGGAACCATTCCTCAGGTCAAAAACAGCCGCTGGATCTCGCAATCCCATGCACATCTGCGCCTTGCCATAGGCATCGATACAGGTCCCATGACCCGCCCCGCAGCGGAATAGGCAATCTCCCGGTGGCCCCATGAACTTGCCACAAAACTGCTTCATATCCCGGATATAAAGGGGATTGCGGACTAGTTGTGTCACGGTTTCCTCGGGTGTCAGCCGGAGTTCTTTGATGCGCTTGTTTTTTGTAGGACTATCCCTTCGGTCACGTAAGCCGAAATTCATCGAGTAACTTGGCAAATGGTCCATCCGGTGGAGAGTGCCCGCCCAAGCCTCGAACTCCGGTTGATCCTCCTTTAGGGAGGGAAGCAGAGGAGCCTTGACTATGAAGGGAATCCGGTGCTCTTCCAGCAGGGAAACTCCCCGCCAGAACTCCTCAAAGGCTCCCTTGCAGCACACCGTGCGGTCATAGGACTCGGCTTTCATGCCATAAACCGTGACTTCCACCACTCCTGCCAGGTGGCATCTTGGCGAGCAGTTCTACCAGTTCCCGGGTGATCAGGCGGGCATTGGTGAAGAGGATCACCTGCATCCCCAGTTTTCGGGTGAAGACATACAACTCGGGTAGGTCTTCACGCAGGAGTGGCTCGCCTCCGGTGAAACGGACTGTCAGGCAGCCCAAATCAGCCGCCTGCTGAATGATGTCCTTGACAAACTCCGTGCTCATCTCACAGCTACGGGCGGCGGCATCGTGTTCAGGCAGGTTGATACAGCAGTGGATGCAGTTGTTGTTGCAGCGTTCGGTCAACTCGATATCGAGCTGTCCCAGGAGCGGATGTTTTCCCTGCCATGGGTGGAATTCATGGGATTTGAGTTTCTTGGCGTAAGTCATGGGGTCATCCCCGTCAAGAGAAAACAGGATATTGTATTCCCTTGACGGGAGGAGTTATCCTATGACGCTCCCGAAAAAAGTCAGGAGCATATGATAGCCGACACATTATATCGTGTCTCTCAGTACCGTTAACATCTGTATATTGTAGATCTAATATTCCCATACTGACTTTTTTCCCGTTTTATCATGAATTGGATGGGCCCCGAATTTCGTAATCTAGACAATTAGCATACTAACATCCTCCGTCATCAAGACTCTCGAGCGCAAACTGAGTCTCAGATTTACATGCGGCCAATACCGCTCCTTCCGGTTCGCTTCTCGTGAGCACATTCAACTCCGGTTTTTCCCCTTTCTTATGGTCTTTTGACATAATTCTCCGCTCCTTTTTTGAATTGGATTGAGGAAAGAAGGCCATAACGAAGGTTATCCTCCGCGAATACCCTCCTAGCGAAATTCCTTATGCTTCGGCCCCCTCTCCCACTTCTTTCAGAGCGTTGAC
>CAZORO010000311.1:0-6822 GCA_964581845.1 uncultured bacterium | reverse complement strand
CGATGTCGAGAAGTATAAGGAAGATTCGAGGATCGACCGGATCGAGGAGCTGACAACCGAGGACGGTATCCCTGTGTATCGGTTGGTCGCTGTTCCCAGGAAGGGGTCGGAGATCTGGAAATGGACCCAGGTGGGAAATCAGGGGGTAGAATGGCAACAGGAATTGTGGGTGGAACAAAACACCATGCGTCCACTCAAAGCGGTGCTGCTTTCGGAGAGGGAATCCACCTCAGTGATTCTCAAGAATTCCAAGATCAATCAGTCGGTGGACCCACAGGTTTTCCTCCTGCCGGTCAAACCTGGTGTCACCAAATACAGCAAGAATTCGAAACCGCAGGTTCCTGCCCCTTCTCTGAAGGAATTCCAAGGGACACCTCTGGATGAGATCCCATACGAAGACGAGAGGTAGCTCCACTCCCTAAACGGACATGATCTCGGCGGCGGCCGAGAGGATATAAGTGGGCCGATGTGGCCAAGCCTCCGCTTGGTGGCGTTGAGTGACGCCGGTCAACACCAGCGCGGTAGCCATTCCCGCGCGGCGTCCCATTTCCATATCGGTTTCCAGCCGGTCTCCTACCAGGAGCACATCCTCGGGAGGAAGGCCGAGATCATGTAGGATGACCTCCAGCATGACATGCGAGGGCTTTCCCAGCACCAGATCAATTTTCCTTCCAGAGCAGGCCTCCAGCGCGGCGATCACCGCGCCACAGTCGGGAACAACTCCATTCGCCACCGGACAGGTGACATCAGGATTAGTAGCATACAAGGGAACACCCCGGTGAGCGGCGATCATGGCTTGGTGGAGCTTGACATAGTGGAAGTCCCGGTCGAAGGACAACAGCACCAGATCACAGGTCAATCCATCATCGACTACTTGAATCCCTGCTTCTACCAGTTCGAGGATCAAAGGCGCCTCACCTGCCACAAAAACCCGCGCTCCTGGATGGTGCTCGGAAAGATACCTTGCCGCCACTAGTGAGGAGTTGATGACTTCTTCATCGCGCGCCTCGACACCCAGACCACGTAGCTTGCATGCATAGTCAGAACGGTTCTGGAGGGGCTTGTTAGAGAGAAAGCGGATCGCCTTCCCCGCTTTTCTTAAAAGGTCCAGCATGACACCAGCCCCTTCGATCAGGTTCGGGCCCAGATAGATGGTTCCATCCAGATCAAAGATGTAACCCCTGAAGGAATCGAGAGGACGTGGTGGCATCAAGGCAGACTCACACAGGCAAGACAAGGCCCAGGCCAATTCCCACACATACCAGCCCTATAATGAGAAAGACCAATCGTATGGGTGTCATGGATGGCCGAGGAGGAACATAGTCCTCGGGCTTCGGAGGATAGAAATGGCCATCGTAGATGTCCTTGTGGACGAAGAACGGGCCGACCTGTACCATCCTGTCATGATGGTAAACATTGTGCGTTTCCTCGCACAAACGGTCCCCAGGAAAACTGGGGTTATCATAAGAATTGAAAAGGGACCCTTCTCGTTGCCAGGCCGCTATGTTTGGATCGATCCTACTCATACTCCCCACCTATAACGAATGCGAAAACCTCGAACCTCTCATCAGAGCGGTCCACTCCCTGAATATCTCCGGATTGGATTTGCTGGTTGTGGATGACCAGAGCCCGGATGGGACCGGAGACATTGCGGACCGTCTTGCCGAAACAGACTCCACACTTCATGTTATACACCGGAAGCCCCCGCGAGGTCGAGGACTGGCTGGAATCGAGGGATTCCAGTGGGCCAGAGACCACGGCTACCAATATGCCATGGAGATGGATGCTGACTTCTCGCATCCACCCAAATTCATCCCCAGCCTTCTCGTGCCTTTTGACCAGCCGGGAAATGCAATCGACCTGGTTATTGGTTCAAGGTACATCGAGGGAGGACGTATCGAGGGGTGGCCGATGTGGCGTCACTGGAACAGCGCGGTGGCGAACTGGATGGCACGGCAAGTCTTGAGTCTCCATGCCAGGGATTGTACCTCCGGCTACCGCTGTTTCAGCCGCCGCGCACTACAGGCCATCCCCTGGGAGAAACTCATAACCACCGGCCCCGCGATCGTGGAGGAAATTCTCTACCACTTCGAGCGCGCTGGCCTCTCTCATTGCGAGGTTCCCATCACCTTCATCGAGCGCCGCCAGGGAGTATCCAAAGTGACACCGATAACCATCCTGCGTTGGATTTGTGAACTCGCACGGATCCGGTACGGAAAATCCCGCTGGTAATCTCTTCAAACTACCAAAAAAATGAGTGGCATTGACAGGAATGAAGAATTCATCTGCTTTGTGTCACCCATGCGAATGATTCCATGATATCGTATTGGAAGGCGAATGAAGGCCCTACTTCCCGCCCGGAATACCACTACCCCGGGCGGTGGATCAACCTCTCGTTGTGGAAAAAAACTTACCCCTTCCGGACACTTTCCGCGAGTTGATGGATCTCCTTAGCGGGATCTTTCCCCAACCTTGCCCGGATCACTCTGCGTTCCTTGGAAACCAGGGCTTGGTAGTCACCCAACGCCTGCGCCTCGCACAGAACCGTATAACCATATTTTTCTCCGGGGATGGGGAGGTCCTCCTGATTCTGGACTAATTGCAGAAACAACCCATTGTTGGGTCCCCCCTTGTGGTACTGGCCTGTCGAGTGCAAGAAACGCGGTCCATACCCATTTGTGGTAGCAATCCGGTATCGCATGGAAACCGCTTGCCTAAGATCAGCAAGAGCCGCCTCGATCTCGGGAGTTTCAAGAATATATGCCATGACCGCGAAGAAATCCCCGGGAGAGGCTTCAGCCAGAAGGTCATTGATTTTACCTGGTGGAGGATCATCTGGCAGGCGGCCTTCTTTTTGGAACTGCTCCAATACCACCCCCGTTAAGGTCTTGGCCTCCTGGACGTTTGGTTGATCGAAAGGCTGAATGTCAAGGAAATGACTGACCACTGCAGTGGCAAACTCCCAGCGGAAGAACTCGGCCCCGAGATCAAGACGGTTGGCAAGGGGAAGGACCATGACGGGGTGACCCGCGGCGAGATATGTCTCCGAACGTTGCGCAAGGGGACTGGCTGGATCATCACTCACAACCACAAAAGCCCGGTCGTCACCATATGCTGTAAGAGGCAGCGAAGGCTCAGCAGCTACCGGTAGGATACCCTTTCCTTCCTTGCCAGTACTCTCGGCGATGAGTTGCTCAATCCAGAGTCCCAGGCTCTCTAGCGAAGGATCCATGGCCAGGGTCAATTTGTCTTTACCAACCGCCGTACAGGAGGCCATGAAGAGCCCGAGTTCAACCCCAGGATTATGGTCAAGATTGCTGTTACGGCATGATTGAGCCATATTGACCGCTGTCTGGAGCATGTCCTTGGCGTTCATCCCAATCAGCAAGGCGGGGACCATTCCGAAAAGAGAGAGGGCGGAATACCGGCCTCCTACATCGGGATTGTTCACGAAGGTGTCCAGGAAACCTCGTTCTTGGGCAAGCTGGGCAAGGCCAGTACCGGGATCGGTGATGGCAATAAAATGCTTACCTGGATCGGAGGAGCAATCACTGACCACCTTCCAGAAATACTTGAAGGCGCTCATCACCTCGATGGTTCCTCCTGACTTACTGGCGAGGATAAAGAGGGATGATTCGATTTGGATCTTGCTAGAAACCATCCGGACCCAATCAGGTGTTGTGGAATCAAGAACATGCAGCCCCGGGAATGAACTTTCTGATCCAAAAGTCCTACGGAAAACCTCCGGGCAGAGGCTACTCCCCCCCATACCCAGGAGGATTACATCCGTGGGTTTGTAATCGAGAAGCGCCTCCACACGGCTGGTGAGGGAGTGGAGCTGTGCCAGGGTCTGTTCCGGAAGGTCCAGCCAGCCTAACCGGTTTGAGATCTCAGTTGGTTCCGGACGCCAGACTGTGTGGTCACGTTGCCAGATCCTATCAACGATTCGTCTCTCCTCAGCTTTCATACGCGCGGCCTCATAGGCCTTCCAGACGGAATCCGGCAGTAAAAGGTTACCCATCAGCTGACTCATGATATTTGGACTCCTCTCGGCCGGCTATCGCGCGGACTCGATCTCCGAGACTTTCGCGAGACGACGGACATGACGTTCCTCTCCAGTAAACTGAGCCTGGAGGA
Organism: uncultured bacterium; assembly: GCA_964581845.1. Classification (GTDB taxonomy): domain Bacteria; phylum Hinthialibacterota; class Hinthialibacteria; order OLB16; family OLB16; genus OLB16. Next base: position 2,685 of record CAZORO010000311.1, on the reverse strand, counting down.
AGGACTTGACGATCTCCTTGGCGAGCTCCACTCCAATGATCCTGGCCCCCAGACAGAGGACATTGATGGAATCATGTTCCACACCCTGATGGGCGCTGTAGGTGTCATGGCAGAGTCCCGCGCGGACCCCCTTAATCTTGTTGACCACCACACAGGCCCCCACGCCACTGCCACAAAGGACAACGGCACGGTCAACCTCACCCTTCTGAACTGCTTTGGCGGCCTTAAGGGCGTAGTCTGGATAGTCATCCAATGCTTCGTATTGGTAGGCTCCCAAATCGGTGACTTCACACCCCAGGCAGACGGCCACTTTCATAAGGTCAGCCTTTAATGGAAAACCGCCATGGTCGGCGGCGAATGCAACTCGCAACATGACTCAACCCCTTTCAATCCATCAGTTTCAATCATGAATTTAACCAGACTGGCCTTCCCCATGATCAAGAGTAAAAGTGCTTGCACGAACCCGCTTTGGAATCATACAATTCCGTTACTCTTTTCAACAGTGGATGGACAATCACAAAGTTTACGGAAGAACCCTTATGAACTCAGCCTCAACACAAATGGTGGATGAATATGGACCTCCGAGAAAGACCACATTCCGGACCCTGCTGGTTGATGATCAGGAAGACCACATCAATCTTCTCAAGGCCATGTTGCAGGGCTTACCTCATTCAATAACCACTGTGGTCTGTTTTGACGGAACCTCGGCAATGCAAATACTTGATCAACAGGAATTCGATTGCCTCTTCCTGGACTACGATCTTCCAGACATGACGGGGCTGGATATTCTAAATCACGCCATTGAATTGAATCCCGACCAAGCGGTTGTCCTAATTACCGCACGAGGCAATGAAGAATTAGCGGTCGAGGCCATGAAGAAAGGGGCCACCGATTACCTGGTCAAGGGACGGCTCTCACGGGAAGGTTTGGAGCGTGTTATCAACAGGGTTATCGAGAGAAACCATCTCAGGCACCTAGTGAGGCGCCAACAAGATACTTTAATTGATGCCGAGCGTCTCCGTGTTATGATGGAAAGTATTGGTGCTACCTGCCACCATTTCAGTCAACCAGTCACCTCCCTGATGGGGCGGCTGGAAATCCTGCTTACCACCAACCCACAGTTGAATGAAAAGCAGCTGAATTTGTTAGAGGATTGCCTGGATTGCACCCGGAGAATGAGTGACTTGCTCGCCCAGTTTCAACGTGTCAGGTCCTATCGGACAATCCCCTACACCGATCATATCGAGATCCTGGATATTAACTCTTAGCAATGGTTTCCCCCAAAAAAAACATACCCATCATGACTCTGTTGTGTCACACTAGAGATAGAAAACAAGCAGAGGAATTCCCTCTTGATGTTTTTCATTGGCTCGATAACTCTTCCCCCGAGAAAGGAGCCGGCTAATGGAGTCTAAAGAAACCATTCATCAAACAATCGCCAGAATCTCCTTGGAGGAACATGAGAAGCTTCACAACCTCCTGGACCGGTTACGCGTGATCGCTGAAGAGGCCAGAGTTTCCCGCTCTGAACAGGGACTTCAAAAACTCTTGGAGCTGCTCAAAGACTTCGTGGGTGTCATGCGGGAGCACATGGATTTCGAGGAAGCTGATGGCTTCCTTACACCCGTGGTGCAGATACGCCCCACCTTGTCCACACAAGTGGAGCAAATCCGTTCAGAGCATGAGAAGATCATCCAAACCATTCAGGAACTGATCAGCGCCTTCGAAAGTCCTCGTCAATCGACTTTTTGGCCGCGAGATGTGCCAGAGGCCACCCTCGAGTTACTTGATGAAATTACTAACCACGAGGAAAAGGAAAACACCATGGTGCTGGATGTCTTCTGCAATGATGTCGGCACCAAGGACTGAAACCTTCCCCATCACCATGGACTTTTCCTTTCTGCTCGAAGAGAATCACCCCTTCAGGTTTCTGAAGAGATGATGAATCTATTGCCTAGAGGAGATCCAGCCGTGCCAGTCAAGATTGGAGTGGTAGGAACAGGGGGTATTGCCGACTTCCATGTACGTGGATACAAGCGTGTCAAGGACATTGAATTAGTGGCTTGTTGTGATGTGATGGGAGACAGAGTCAAAGCCTTCGCGGAAAAATATGGTTTCAAACGGCATTACACCAATTATAACAAGATGCTGGCCACCGAGGATCTGGATGGAATCAGCATTTGCACACCGAACTATGCTCACAAAGAACCTACTCTGCTCGCTTTGAAGCGGGATATAAGTGTTCTATGCGAGAAACCAATCGGGATGAATGCCAAGGAAGCCAAGGCAATGGTTGAGGCCGCCCACAAGTCCAAGGGACTTCTCACGATTGGCCAACATTTCCGTTTCGATCCTAAAAATCAAGCACTGAAGAAGATGGTCGATTCCGGGGATTTGGGAGAAATTTACTATGGAAAGTCCCACTCCACCCGGCGTGTCGGGATTCCTGGCTGGGGAGCTTTCCACATCAAGGAGAAGTCAGCGGGCGGGCCGATGATCGACATTGGTGTCCATGCCCTTGATCTGACTCTGTGGTTAATGGGCTTTCCAGGAATTGAATCGGTCAGCGGCCAGACCTATACCAAGTTCGGCAACACCAAAGAGCAATACCACACCTGGGGGAAACTGGATCCGAAGAGCTATACAGTTGAGGATTTTGCCTGTGGCATGGCACGGCTTAAGAAT
>CAZORO010000310.1:0-6823 GCA_964581845.1 uncultured bacterium | reverse complement strand
CTCGGTTGGAATAACGATCTGCTTGAAGTATTCCTCCATCCTCTGCTTACGGATCGCGCTTTCGACAGACTCCTTGACGCGATTCTCAAAACTGGCGTAAGTATGTACGGCGTACCACTTGTAATCGCTCATGGGTGCTCGCTTCAATTAGTCTTAAGTCAGGGTCGGGGCCTTTATCAGTTGATAGACCGCTGTCACCAAGGCTTGGGCTCCCCCCATGTAAATCGACATAATCACCATGACGACTAAAGTGACCAGTGTTGAGTTCTTGACCTCTTCACGGTTAGGCCAGGTGACTTTTTGAAGCTCGGCGAGGACCGAAATGAGAAACTGCCCTATCCGTGATTCACGGATGATTTTCACCTTCTTCAAGTTATCAATACAACGCTGCAGAAACTGTTCCATAAGACCTTCTACCTGTCTTTCATCACGGAGTGGCAGGCCAGGAGGGATTTGAACCCCCGACCCCCGCGTTTGGAGCGCGGTGCTCTACCGGGCTAAGCTACTGGCCTACAGGACTTGCGGAGCCAACCTTTAACGGGTCTCACGATGCGCAATGTGTTTCTTGCATCGCGGGCAAAACTTACGGACTTCCACCCGGTCTGGATGAACTCGCTTGTTTTTTGTGACCGTGTAGTTGCGGCTCTTGCACTCGCTACACGCCAGGACAATGGTTTCCCGTGACATTATTCTCGTTCCATCCTTCAATCCCACCGTCTGGAAGAGCTTTTTTCGGATACAAATCAGCTCTTTTTTTCGACGGCGGTAGCTACCGGGAACCGCTTCATCCTAACCTTTCAAGATATAGAAGAGGAGGGAGAGCATGTCAAGGTGTGGGACTGTCTCTTCATTCACGGAAGGCACTCAAGATCTTGTTTTCTCAAAAGCCCTAAAGATCCCAAGAATGGATCAGTTCATCACCGCGAAGACCTGTTTGAGACGTTTTTCGGCCATTTCGAGGGGAAGCTGAATGTCTGTTCCAGCCGTTATTTCTGAACAGACACGATAATGTTTGTAGGCCTGTGAAACCTCTCCCTGCTCGATGAGCGAGAGGGCCAGTTCAAGATGGATTTTGGGATCGCCCGGATTGAGAAGGAGGAGGTGGCGCAGGGTGATTACCAGATTACGGTGGTCGGTTCTTTGACGGTAGATGGCTCTCAGGTTACAAAGCATTCGAGTCAGGAAGAGTGTTTTCGGTAGCGGCAGGAAATGACAGTGGGTTACCTCCACGCTTCCACCTGAGAGGATCTGAGCCATTTCGATACATTCTTCACGGGATCGCTCAATTCCCCCGTTGTAAGGGTCGAAATAGCGTGTGCCAGCGGCTGTCAGCATTCCCACGATAAAGTGACATGGAAGCCCAATTCCCACCAGGGGAAGGTTCAAACGGCGTCCCACCTCCATCATCACCAAGGAAAGACTAATCGGAATGCCCCGGCGTGTTTCAATAACCCGGTGGAGGAAGCTATTTTCCGGGGAGTAATAGTCGGACTTGTTCCCGGTGAAACCATGACGTACAAAAAGAGTGTCGCGTAGGCAACGGACCAGATCATCCTCAGTGGGGGAAGGACCGGCGGTCCGGCCGGTTTCCTCGGCCAGCCGATCAAGACGTCCGAGAGTCGTGTGGATATCCACATGCCCACAGAAGGAACGGGCGATGACAAGAGCGGAAAGGTCAAGAGGGATGTCGTTGCACGGATGTTTTTCAAGAAGATCGTGGAACGATTCGGAGGTTCTAGTAAAATCAAAGAAGGGATTATTCATACCGGCCTCATCGATCTGTCGGATTCCGTGTTGAGCCATCCAATGGTTTGCGCATTGCATCCAACTTCCCGTGAGGCAATCAAAATGATCCCTCCCTGCGAAAGCGGAGACTCCTTACACACCACCAAAAGTATACCCACAGGAAAGGGGTGTTCCAAGGGAACAGAGATGGCAATAGGAAATCAGAATTTCCCCCCCCAGGAAACCTTTATGACAGAACCCTCTGTGGAAGTATGAGGTGGAATTGTCTAGGATACCTGACCGTGATTGAGCTACTAAAAAGGGTTTCCATATTCGAGGGAGCCGCGCCCGGTCTCTTGACCGAGGTGGCCCGATCTCTACGTCCAGTGTACATCAAACGCGGAGAGGTAGTTTGCCGGATGGGAGAACCCGGTAGTTGTCTCTACCTGATCCGGAATGGCCAAGTACGTGTTTCGGTACGTGAGGGTGACGATCAAGAGGTCACTCTTGGGTACCTGGGACCGGGAGACTACTTCGGGGAAATGTCTTTACTCACCGGAGAACCTATCTCCGCCGATGTCACCGCCACGGTTCCAACCGAACTGTCCGCTCTGGAGGGTGAACAGTTCCGCGCACTTTGTGATGAGAATCCGATTCTCTACCGGGGTATTAGCAGAACCCTTTCACACCGATTACGCGAAACCAATCTCAGAAGGTTCGAGACCAACCAAGGGAAAGTGACCAGATTCATCGCGGATGAAATCCCCTCGGAGCCCAAGGATTACCTGAAGCTGATGACTGATATCGCCGGGGCTATCACTGAGGAGGCCGGAAAACGGGTTCTTCTGTTTCTCACTACCACCTCCACATGTCTACACGACAGGAAATTCCGCCAGAATCTTGAACTCCCCTCCAACCACCACAAAGCGGGGAACCGGGGGAATTCAGAAATTGAAGCCTTCGTCCGTGAGATTGTCACCGACTACCCACATCACGAATCCGTATGGTACCAGATGCCCGAAGGGCTGGACGTTCTGCTATGGGCCTCTCCCTGGGGGGAAACGGATTGGAGGGACGAAAAATGCCTGAATGCAATCCTCGCACGCTTGAGAGATGGATATGGTTATATCTTTGTCTCGCAGTTAGGATGGACTGTCGAGGCCTTGGTTCATCAAGTACCCCCTGAAGATCACGTTGTCTTTCTCTTGGATTTGCGTTGGGAGGCATGTCAACGCAGAGCGTTCAACGAGGAATACAACCGCTATGTTCCTGAAGGTTATCGTTATCCCCCCAAAGCAGGCGAAACCTATTGGATGTTGACCAGGGAAAGCCTCGAAAGAATTTCCCGTATCGAAAGAATTGCCAGGGAACAGCTGCCAGAGAGCCACCATGTCCATGTCCTTCTACTGCATAGCATCCACCGGCCCTTGCTCGATTTTCCCCGGGTACGCCAGTTATTGACGAACATTGCCGTACACCCCATCCCAATGATTCCCGAAGATTCCCCCCCCCCTCCCTGTAGCGAGAGTGGTCCCTCCTTTTCCCTCACTCTCGGACGCAATCCCTCGATGGCCCATAAGAGGGCGGTAAGAGACATAGCCGGAAAACAAATCGGTCTAGCGTTGGGTGGGGGCGGGGCACGGGGACTGGCCCACATTGGCGTGATTAAAGTACTCGAGGAGGAAGGTATCCCGCTCGACATGCTGGCAGGATCGAGTTTCGGCTCGGTGGTTGCCGCCGCCTATGGGGTGGGAAGAAGCGCCGACCGGCTGATCCAGGACATGAAATACCATTGGGCAAGGTTGGGGAACTTTCTACTGGACATCTTCGACTACAACATTCCACGCTCCGCCTTGTTACGTGGCCGCAAGATCCGGAGGATGATTGAAACCGCCATGGCGGAGGAAACGATTGAGGAGTGTCCGCTCTGTGTGTATGTCGTGTGCACCGACCTGATCACGGGGCGGGAGATCGTGCTGGACAGAGGGAAACTGGGAAAGGCAATCTGGGCCAGCGGATCGCTTCCCGGCATCTTCCGTCCCGTCCGTTGGGGCCAGTATCTCCTGGTGGATGGAGCAGTTCTCAATAAAGTTCCAGCCCGGATCCTGCGCGAGAAAGGCGCAAGCGTTGTCATCGCGGTCAATGTCACTCCAGAACGGGACACGGGGTTGGAAGCTGTCAATGGATCACCCGGATGGGTAAGGAGTTGCCTGGATCAAATTCCCCCCATCCGCCATTGGCTCAGCGGGCCGAACATTCTCCGCATCGTTTCGCGTTCAATCAGTGTCTCCGGCTTGCATTTATCACGGCTGCATAACGATGCGATTGATGTGGAGATCAAACCAAAAATCGAGCAGTTTGACTTTCTCCGTTTCGAGCAGTTCGACCAGATCGTCGAGGCGGGAATGGAAGCTACCCGTAGGGCTTTGCCGGAGATCCGGGAAGCACTTTCGATGGTAGAACGGGATTAGGGCCACCCCCATCAAAGAAAAAGGAGTCCTAGCGCGGCATGGAGACAAAACACATCGTAATTTTCCTCGGCATTCTCATCGCGGCGGTTATCCTATGGTTCACCATGCCCGGGACGAATGACATTCCCTTAAGCAACAAAACCCCCACCGAACCTTGGATGAAACCGGAGGTTCAACACCTCAGCATGCACGGTATCCATATTGGAACCACCGAGGATTCGGATATCCGTGTAACTCCGGAAGGAGATTCGCTTAAAGTGGAGATCAGGCCCTCTTTCCTCCAAACGCGGGATGCGGGATTCCTAACAACTGTCGGAATGTTGAAACCAACGGAGACAATGAGCGAGGAGCGTTTCATGGAGTTTGTGGAGTCTCTTCACATGACGGTCCTTGCTGAGGAAGAGAAAGCGGGCCACATTCATGAGCACGAAGAAGGGGAAGCACCCCCACACCCAGAGCAGGAACGGCATGGAGGAAATCTCATCGGCAATACCGGTAGTTGAGAAGAATGAAGGTGCCAGGGAAATCTCATCCTTTTTAGGCTCTTTTCCGAGACATCCTCTTTTCATCCTCCTGGTCCTGACCATGCTCGCGCACATACCCTGTCTGACAGGTGGCTTCATCTGGGACGATATCCAGTATGTGGTCCATAACGAGAACTTAAGGGATGGGCGTGGCCTTGCCAGGATCTGGTTCCAACCCGCTTCATCACCTCAATACTACCCAGTCACCTTCACTACCCTTTGGCTTGAATATCAGTTCCAGGGACTTGATCCAACCGGGTTCCATTTCGTCAATCTGTGTCTTCATCTCGCCAACACGGCACTGGTCTATTGTCTGATAAGACAGTTGGGGTTGCTGCGTATTGCATGGTTGACAGCGCTCCTCTTCGGCATCCACCCCATGCGTGTCGAATCGGTGGCTTGGATCTCCGAGCGCAAGGATGTCCTTTCAGGTTTTTTCACCTTGTCCTCGCTTATGCTTTGGTTATATGCACTCCCGCATCCCAGTAAAGGGAAACTGGCCGGTTCACTCCTTCTATTCCTGTTGGCGCTCCTTTCGAAAGCGGCGGTCTCGCCACTCCCGGTAGTGATGCTCCTGTTAGCATGGTGGAAGACTGGTTCGATCAGTAGGAGAGTGGTCCTTTCCTCCCTTCCCTTCTTCACACTTGCACTCGCAGCCGGAATCACTCATATCCTCCTCGAAGAAAAGAACATGGATGCCGCAGAGGGGATGCTGCAATTCACCTTTTTGGAACGGACCCTCATCGCGGGACGGTCTTTCTGGTTTTATGTAGCCAAGACACTTTTCCCTTTTCCTCTCATGCCGATCTATCCACGCCATTTACCTGACACGGGGAGCTTCACACAATGGCTCCCACCATTATGTGCCATCTTGTTCCTCATCGTTCTCCTTCTTCAACGGCAACGTCTGGGGAAAGGACTCTTTGTCTGCCTGGCCTCATATACCGTTCTCATTGCGCCGGCCCTTGGATTCCTACCCCAAGGTCTCAACCGTTACTCATTCACGGCGGACCATTTCGCTTATCTTGCCGGAATTGGCCTGCTTGTTCCTCTCTGTCACCTCTTGATCAACCTGTCCGATCGATTCGAGGCTGGAGGAATGCGCGGGTACCTTCCCATTGCGGCGCTGGCGTTACCCTTCGCGGCATTGACTTTCTCTCAAAGCCTGCTTTACCGGGATTCGGAAACACTGTTCCGGCGTAATCTCAAATACAATCCAGATTCATGGGGAGTCCACACAGCCCTGGGAGCAGTGGCACTATCTCAACCAGGAAGAATCGAAACAGCCCTTGAGCATTTCAAGGAGGCTGTGAGGTTGGAGCCTGTATCCGCACAGGCTCACTACAACCTGGCGGCGGCTTTAGAAGCTGCCGGTATGATTGAGGAGGCTTCGGATGAGTACACGAAGGCTCTCGAGATCGCGCCTGACTACGCGGAAGCACATAATAATCTTGCCATCCTACTCACCAACCAAGGCCGTTTCGATGAGGGCATGAGACACATCCATGAAGCGGTGCGCATCAAACCGGGAAACAGGATTTTCTGGGAGAACAAGGATGAGTTACGCAGGAGAATCAACCAGCCCATGGTGATTCCAGAGGTCCAAGGAAAAACAGAGTCAGCTAGTGGGGAGCGGACTGAAGTCCCTTCCCCAAAGCTCGAAGCTGCTCCAGGAATGGAGGCGGGATATGCCCCTCCTTCAGAACAGGAGTCTCCCAGGTAACCACCCCTCCGCACTTCAGAATTTTACGTGTGATGCCGATGACTTGCTGGTTAGAGAAACGCGGAGCGCCCTTGCCCCAGTTTTCGCCGAGGTAAGTGAGCATATGAAGCTGGGCGTTTCCAACGCGGGGGCCGGTACACTCGACCTTGTCTGGTTCGTTGATTTCGCCCGCCGTGTAATCCTCCTCTGGGGTGAGGGTGATGATGGGTACGAGAACTCCCGGGTTGAAGCCTACGATGCTCTCTTTGAATCCCGCACGCGCGGCCGAGGCGAAGCTGGTGAAGTTCGGGGGAGTAGGGTTGCGGTACATTGTATTCGAGTAATAACAGCCATCAAACCACCAGCCTGCTACTTTATCTCCCCATCGCTGGGCCCACTCG
>CAZORO010000309.1:0-6832 GCA_964581845.1 uncultured bacterium | reverse complement strand
ACCAAGTCAGTGGCATCCGCTTCCAGGGTTGGATCGATTCCACGCACTTGAACGAATTGAGGAAGGGTCCTTCCACTCCCTTCCGTATCCACCATCACAATCACATCCGATTCGATAATCGGAGATATCCCCTCCACTCCGGGGTATGCCCGCAGACGCGCGACCCACTCCTGGTAGTTGGTAAGATGATCCGCAACTTCCCAATTCTCCGCGGGGTAGAGTTTGATATGGCCCGTCGCACCCAGCATCTTGCCCAGAAAATCCCGCTCGAAGCCATTCATGACTGAGATCACCACAATCAGGACAGTGACTCCAACAGTCACGCCAGCAACAGAAATAAGGGCCCGTCCACGGTGGGCTCCTCTGAGGTAGCGTTGGGCAATGTACCACTCAAGACGCATGGGTAGTATTCGAGACCATCCTGAAAGAGGCCAAGGTACAGCTGGAGAAACCGATCAGGAACCCCCATGGGTATGAAGGATGGGGCTTACCCGTAACTCCAATCAAGGAGACAATAGGCGAAAGGAAAAACCTGAAGGTTAAACTCCAAACCGTTGGGAGTTCACGCTTCAGCGTGCTTGTGCAACCTAAAGGTTGAAGTTCCAAACCGTTGGGAATTCACATGGCGAAAACCATTGCCTGGATGATCCACCTGTATACCGCGAGCGGCGCTCTGATGGGGGTGCTGGCATTGCTGGCCGCCGCCAATGGCCAAGTCCGTATGGCTTTCCTTTTCTTGGTGGTGGCTGGGATCATCGATGCCACTGATGGGCTTATGGCCCGCGCCGCGCGGGTATCCGAGGTATTACCAGAATTCAGTGGTGCGCAGGTCGACAACGCGGTTGATGTCTTGACCTTCATCTGGGCGCCGATCTTTATCATGGGCAAGGAGGACCTTCTTCCACATCCGCTCTGGCTGGCCATCCCGGTCCTGGCCGCATTGTATGCTTACGGACAGGTGAACATGAAAACCCCCGACAACTTCTTCCTGGGTTTCCCCAGTTTCTGGAACATCGTCGCCCTTTACATGTACTGGCTGCATCCCGGACCTTTCTTGGCCATTCTGATGATCTTGATTCCCGGCATCTTCAGCTTCATCCCCACACGCTACCTTTACCCCAGCCGGAACTCGGCCTATTGGAGACTCTCCTGGTCCCTGGGAATCCTCTGGACTATCCGTTCTATTATCTGGTGGTCAGTTTCTATCTGGATTGGACCATTCGACGCGCGGAGTAGGAGCACGCCTGAACAAGTCCGGAAGGGAGTACTCACAACATGAGTCCAAGCCATTTGAGTTGTTCCACCAAGTTTAGTTCCCACAAGGCAGGTTTCACCCTGATCGAGTTGCTTATCGTAATCGCGATCATCCTGATCCTGATCGCCATTGCATTGCCCAACTTCCTGGAGGCGCAGGTGCGGGCCAAGGTGGCGCGCGGCCAGGGCGACCTGCGATCAATCGCTATTGCTCTTGAGGCCTATAACGTTCAATTCCGGCAATACCTGAACCTTTACCAGACGCAGAAATGGGGACCACGCTATGATCCCAATAGCATCACCTCTCACCGCCTGTTGCCATTGACCTCTCCCATCCGGTTCATGAATTCGATCCCACCCGAAGTTTTCGATCTGAGCCGTCTGATCCCTGGATTCCAGGCGGATACTTACGCCTATGGCAGCCGTCCCTCCTATGATGCAAAGGGGGAGTTCTGGCGCCAGTACTTCGACAAGTATCTGAAGTATCAGTACTCAATCCGGAGCATCGGTCCCGACCGGCAATTCAACATCGTGGAACCCATCTATCCCGATCTGATCCTCCCCTACTCGCCCACCAACGGCACTGTCAGCCGTGGCGACATCAACAAGTGGGGGCCTTGATCTCACCTGAATCCAATTCCAGAGGGCCAGCAACCCGTATCCGTAAGGATTGAGTCACGCCGTAGGTCCGGGTATATTCAGATCTCAGTGGCGGCGTAGCTCAGACGGTTAGAGCGGGGGTTTCATAAGCCCTAGGTCAGTGGTTCGAGTCCACTCGCCGCTACCATGCGCCCATAAGGCATTCATTTCGTTTAACTTACTTTTTTCTAGATGCCAACGGAATGCCATACCACATTCCCGAGACGAAAACCAGTTTGAACCACTGTTGCTAGCGGAAAATGAGAATTGCTGAGATATGCCCAGAAGGCCGGAAGGGCTGCACTTGTTTCCCGGTCATCCTGACTTTGTCTTGATCATTCAGTCAGTGAACACGCACTCCAAGGAGATGGAATGATGAACACAATACTTGTCACCGGTTCGAGCGGATTGATTGGATCAGAGGTTTCCACTTTCTTCTCTCAAAGGGGGTGGGAGGTCCACGGTCTGGATAACAATCAGAGAGCTGTTTTCTTCGGTCCTGAAGGGGATACACGCTGGAACCAACGCCGCCTGGAAAGCTCACTCGCGCATTTCCACCACCATGAGGCCGACATGCGGGACCGGAAAGCGGTCCTTGACCTTATCTTGCAGCTCCGTCCCAATGCCATTGTCCATGCGGCCGCGCAACCCAGCCATGATCGTGCCGCCTCGATCCCCTTCGAGGACTTCGACACCAACGCGGTGGGGACTCTCAATCTCCTGGAGGCAACCCGGAGAGGCAGCCCCGAGGCCGCTTTCATTTTCATGTCGACCAATAAGGTTTATGGAGATGCTCCCAACCGGATCCCCCTTAAGGAGCTCGATACCCGTTGGGATTTCGCGGACCCCCAATACTCCGAGGGAATCCCAGAAACATTTACGATCGATCAATCCACACATTCCCTTTTTGGTGCCAGCAAGGTGGCCGCTGATGTGCTTGTCCAGGAGTATGGACGGTATTTTGGGATGAAGACCTGCTGCCTGCGTGGAGGATGTCTTACCGGACCAGCGCATTCAGGAGTGGAACTGCATGGTTTTCTCAGCTACCTGGTCAAGTGCAACCTGGAGGGCCGTTGCTACAAGATCTTCGGATACAAAGCGAAACAGGTCCGCGACAATATCCACAGCCACGATGTCGCCTGCTTTATTGAGGCTTTCATCCAATCACCCCGTCAAGGGGAGGTCTACAACATGGGTGGCGGCAAACAGAATAGCTGCTCCATGATGGAGGCGATTCAAATGGCCGAAAACCTGACAGGAAAGAAAATGGTCACCGAGTACACCGATCAGAATCGTGTTGGCGACCATATCTGCTATTACAGCGATCTTCGCAAGGCCCAGACTCATTACCCCAACTGGTCCATCAGCATTCCGCTTGAGCAGATCTTCAGGGATATCGTCACGGGCTGGACTGGAAGGGCAAGCTAATGCTCTCTTGAATTGGCGAAGAAACAGAAAACCTCACCCCTTCTCCTCCTCTCCCGCAAGGTGAAGGAGAAGAGCATCTACCCGCCGCTTCTTGAGTGTTGTACGGTCCTCTTAATGCAGGCAACACCCTTGCCATGAAGGAGAGGAACAATGACCGGTCTTTTGATCTTCCTGGGTGTCTTGGTTGTACTGGCACTTGTGCTGGGCGGCATGTACAACGCCCTGGTACGCCACAAACAGCAGGTCAAAAACGGTTGGGCACAGATCGATGTCCAGCTCAAACGGCGTTATGATCTGATCCCCAACCTGGTCGAGACGGCAAAGGGATACATTAAGCACGAGCGGGAGACTCTCGAGGCTGTGGTTAAGGCGCGTCAGATGGCCATCGACGCCTCCACGATAAAAGACCAGGCCGCGGCGGAGAACATGCTCACCTCCGCACTCCGCTCACTTTTCGCGGTGTCCGAAGCCTACCCTGATCTGAAGGCTAATCAGAACATGCTCGCGCTCCAGGAGGAACTGGCCGCTACCGAGAACAAGATCAGCTTCGCGCGTCAGTCCTACAACGACCAGGTGATGAAATACAACACTCAACGGGAAACCTTCCCCACTGTCTTGGTCGCGGATCTTTTCGGATTCGGCCCGGAGGAGTTTTTTGAGGTCGATCTCCAATACGAGCGGGAAGCCCCCAAGGTTCAGTTCTGATACCTTTCATAGGTTGATTGGTAACACTCTCTACACACACTAAAGCGTGATGATCGTGCCCATGCTCAGCCCTTCAACCTATTCCAAATTATCTCAAAACACTTCCTGAGATCCCCATCCATCAGGTCAATAAGAGGCTTGTCTTCCCGGTCAGCACGGCGAATGATCTCCGAATAGGGGATACCACCCAGGTACTCCTCTGGAGAGAAGGACTGTGCGAGGAAGGCTTCATCTCCCGCATCGGTCACTTTGTTACCAATGACGGCGCAACGAGCGATACCGATCTCCGCGGCCATCCTCCGGACAGACTCAGCCGTCTCAACCGCGCGCTTACCCGGTTCCACAACCACTACCATGAGATCGACTCCACGCGCGGTTCCACGTCCCAGGTGCTCCAACCCGGCCTCCATGTCGAGAATCACGAAATCATCCTTAAAAAGGACAATGTCAGTCAGCAATGCACGCAACAACACATTCTCAGGACAAGCACAACCCGAACCTCCACTTTCGATGGCTCCCAATACCAAGAGATGAATCGTGCGGAACTCGGCGGATTCCTTCTCCACAATATCCGAGACATCGGGATTGAGCTTGAAGATCTGGCCATACTGCTTAACCTTTGCACCGGTCCGTTCTTCAATGAGAGCACGGCGTTCGGCCAATGGAATGATCGCACGGCGTTGTTCGAGAGGCATTCCCAATGCGGCCGCGAGATTGGCATCCGGATCGGCATCCACCGCAAGGACATGTTTTCCCTCTCCCACGGCCAAGTGGGCGAACACCCCAGCCAGGGTTGATTTCCCCACACCACCCTTACCGCTTATTGCCAGTTTCCAGCCCATTGGTTCCCTTCCCAGAGACATCTAGATGTTTGAACTAATTGAGATTTTTCAACTTAGCATTTCCGCCCAGATGGACAAGTCATTAAGCACTTGACTTGTCTAACGTAAACCAGCATTTTCGATTAGCATAGTAGGACCGGTTCTCTGGCAACCTGTTTGATCTGTTAATCAGGAGGAGGAGTATGAGTCTTCAACCCAGGCTGATAGCCACCGCCATTGGTTCCCTTCCCCATACAGACCCTTCCCGTGCGGTCGACATTGTACTCGCGTCGACTCCAAACGCCCCCATCTGGCCACAACTTCCCAAACTCGGTATCCGTGAGCAGATGGAGGTCCAGTATTCCGAAGGAATGCCACGTGCAGTCATCGAACTCGATAAAGGCCGTATGTTTTTTGATACCACGGGTGACTGTTCAGAGGACTTGGCCACCTTTTATGAAGGATTCATGGCCGCCGAGGAAAGTGGCAATTACGAAGTGGCCGCGATCAGCCCTGACTTCTCGGCTGGGATTCCGGCTCTTGAATCGAAGCTTACATCCATCGGGGAAAAGCTTCCTTATGTAAAATGCCAGACCACCGGTCCGCTCTCCTTCGCCCTCACCATCACGGATCAAGACAAGCGCGCCATTTATTACAATGAAGAGTTCTTAGATGCGATCGTGAAAGCGCTTTCAATGAAGTGCCGTTGGCAAATCCACAAATTCCAGCCCTTCGCGGAAAAGGTCATCTGTTTCATCGATGAACCAATCCTTTCCGCTTTTGGGAGCTCCACCTATGTCTCTGTCCAACGCGAGGATGTGATCGCCAAGTTGAATGAAGTTGTTGAAGCAGTTCACGCGGAAAATGGCATCGCTGGTGTTCATTGCTGTGGCAACACCGAGTGGTCTATCCTGGTCGATGCTGGTGTGGATGTCGTCAACTTCGATGCCTTCGAATTCGGGGAAACGGTCTCCCTTTACCCGGAACACATGAAACGCCAGATAGTTGAACGAGGCAATGCTCTGGCCTGGGGGATTGTCCCAACCAGTACAAAGATACGTGAACAGACTGTCGAATCCCTTATCGATCTCTACGAGCATGTCACGGATGTGCTTTCCAAGAAGGCCGGGATCGATAAACAAGTGATTGCTGAGCAGGCCTTTATCACCCCCTCCTGCGGTACGGGTTCTCTTGAGGTAGCGGATGCCGAAAGGGTGTTTAAACTACTTGGTGAGACCAGTCAGGCGTTGCAGACGAAGTATGGATTTTGAAAGGACCCGTTTTGAGGAGCGCCGCTCCTGACAAACAAGAGGAGGTTGTTGATCCATGGTTTTCGATCCCAACAAGAAACTGACACGCGGCAACTTCAATGAGTTGCCGGCTCTTTGCACCGATGGAGCTTGGGGAACTGAGATGCAGAAACTTGGCGCCAAGCCCGGACAGATGTGCGATACATGGAATGTGGAAGAACCCTATAAAGTTTTTATGGTGGCCAAATCCTATGTGGAGGCAGGCGCCCGCGTCATCCTGACCAACACCTTTAACAGCAACCGGATCGTGTTGGCCAAACATGGGATCCCCGAACGCGCCGCTGAGCTAACCCGTGCCGGGGCAGAGATCTCAAAACGCGCCGCCATCGGTAAGGCTTATGTCTTCGGTTCGATTGGTCCCTGCGGAAAGATGGTCATGATGGGGGAAATCACCGAGGATGAGGTTGAGAAGTCCGCCGCCGAACAAGCCCTTGCACTAGAGGAGGGTGGAGCGGATGCCATCGTCATCGAAACCCAGACCGATCTGATGGAAGCCGAGGCCGCTCTCCGGGGTTGCTTATCGGCTTGTTCCTTGCCCGTGGGAGTTTCCTTCACTTTCGATTCAGGTAAAGACAACGCTTTCACCATGATGGGAGTCAATCAAGAGAAGGCCTATAACATGGCAAAGCGCGTGGGTGCCAGCTTTGTGGGGGCCAACTGTGGAGCGGGGATCGA
>CAZORO010000308.1:0-6844 GCA_964581845.1 uncultured bacterium | reverse complement strand
GGGGGCGGTCAACTGCTCGGGGTGGTAGTTCACCTTAGCCCCGAAACCGGTTTGATGGTTGAAGAAGGCATACCCACCTCCCAGCGAGGAGGTCAGCAATCCTTCATCAGGTCCAGAATAAAGATGCCAACCCTTGTTAAACTGCTTCCAATCCTTGCCAAGGATGTAAGCGGAGAGAACAGCTGGATCAGAGGAGTTTGTTCCCGCGTTGAGCTCGGGACGTACCTTCATCTGGTAGGTTTTGGGCTCATCTCCCAAGTGGTGAATGGTGGTTTCGCAGAAGATTTTCTCGGGTTGCTTTTCCTCCAGCCAGATTTTCCTTGTGATGGTGGAACCATCCTTGAGGGCGCGGGTCAAGCGGATGGCTGGTGTGGATTGTATCACCTCAAAGGATTCATCCCCGGTTCTTAAGGACCTGTCCGCCCAGAGCTCCTCCAGATCACCATTCTCGAAGGAGATGCCCACATTCTTGAGACCAGCCGATGCGAGGAGCTCGGTTCCGGTGGGTTTATGCAGCATTTCTACCATGGCGCCATTCGCGCCGGGGACCACTCCCAGCCGCCAGACTGAGTTCTGGAGCTCGATCGCGGGGTAACCCTCGATCGCTTTCCGGATTGCTGCTTCATAGTTCTCCACCTTCCTGAGTTCGGATGCCATGGTCATGCCATGGTGTTGACGGAGTTCGCTATAGCGGTCGAGAACTCCGCCAAGCTCCGCAGGGTACACGAACCGGTATCTACCATCGCCATATTCAAAACCCCCCGTCGTCTCCAAAAGGGCCTTATATGTGTAGATGGTGGCCTTCTCGACCCGCGCACGGACTGTTTCATCCTCTGCCAAACCCAGGGCTTTCTGCATCATTTCATGCGCCTTGAGAGACACTTCCGCATCCAATCCGGCTTCGCTAGGCGGAGGGAAGCAGTTGGGATGGAGGCCACGCTTTTCCGCGTTGTCATGCAGGAAGACCAGGTACTCCAGGACAGCTTCAGCCGCGTTCCCATAATGGAGATGGCAGAATTCCTCTACCATGTTCCAGCCATCAAGTGAGGGATTCCACAGGCAACGTCCGATCACATAGTTTCTCAGGTCGCTCATCTCTCCCGCCATGCCGTTCCCATTGGCCTGCATGAAGACACCCTTCACATTGTTTTCTGAGAAGAAGCGGATATTGGGCCCGATCGACCTGAGGTTCCAGATATCGTTGCAGATTTCCTTCCATTTCATCATCTCCTCGTAGAACTGCTTGTTCTTGGGGCAGTTGGGATCATTCAGGGGATGGAGGGTGCAACATTCAATACTGCATAGCTGGATCTGCACATTCTTGCGGGGTTGGATAGTCTTTGGTGGTTTGCGTGTATACCAATAAGCGAGGGTTCCGATCTTCACATTGGGGAATTTTTTCTCGACTCGTTCCGCTACTGCATTCACAAAGGCAAGATGTGATCCCATTGGAGTTCCCTCGGCCTGGTTGACCGCCTCGCAGTTGGGGCAACGGCAATAAGCATCATTATCGTTCTGACTCACGCTGAAGTTCTGTTGGTCTGGTTGCGCTGTGAGCGCCGCGATGGCATTCTCCGCGACGGTTTCGATGACGGCGGGATTTGTGACGCACACCTCTGGACCGCCTCCACCCATCTCAAGCTTTCTTTCGCCATCCACCAGAGCAAAATATTCAGGGTGTTCCTTACCGTATTTCTCTGGTGGGAGAAGCCGCATCAGAGAGTGGTTGATCAAGGATTGCTTGGTTTTGCCACCGAGTTCTTCCTTATCGGAGACCGTGTTGACACGCAGGCGTGCCGCGAATTCAGGGTGCGAGGAATTCTCCTGGCAGTAGGGCCAGCGGAATGAAAAGACAGGCTGGTAGGTGAACTCCTCGCAGGGAATTTCTGTCACCGGCGGAATGGGGTAGTGGGTGTGATCGAATGTCAGAAAACGGACTCCGAGATAACGTTCCGCGAATTCATAAACGCCATAAAGTGTTCCACGCGGACGGCCGCCGGCGATGGCGATGTTCTCTAGGGTGATCTGGATCCGCAACCCCTCTTCTCCAAGATCCTCGACCCCAATGGCCACTGGGCTGGAGGCGAGAGCCTTGCCTTGGCCGATGTAAATACAGTAACAGGCCGGGGTGGCCGAGGAAATGATGGGGAGCGTAAAGCCATGGGATTGTTTGAGCAGCGATTGAAACTCCTCGGCGGCGTATTGCTCGCTTGGAATGGCAGATTCATCCACCAGGATCTTCCACTCCGCCAAGGTGGATACTTGGACAGCCTCTCCCGCATAAGCGGTCATGTTTACTACCAAGAGAAGAACCAACGGAAGCCAACGTAACCACATGATTCCAAGACCTCCCACCGTATAGTAAAGCCCCATGAGGGGATTTGATGGACCATTCCCCGTTTTGTTGTTTTGGAGGATGTAAGGTTATCATGAATTCCCGCCTTTGCGGGAATCCATTCTTCCTCCTCATACTTCTCGACGACTCTCTCCCAATTGCCTTAGGTAATCAAACTGATAAATTCCAGTGTCGTGGCCATCATTCCATATCAGTTTGACTGCATAATTGCCCACCCAATCGAGACGGACCAGGATCGGATCATCGGAGGGGGGATCTTTGGGGAGGACGCGCAATTGAAAGCGGTCATTGATTGGTTTGATTTCCTTAGCGGACTCTTTGAGCTCCTGGCAAGAGGCACAGGGGCAGGCTTTACGGAGCTCAAGGAAGGTCAAAACCTGCTCTCTGCCATCCTCCCAGAGGATGGCCATCGCGCGGTTACCCGAGGGACGGATCTCCTTGGGGCGTACTGGCAGCATGAAAGAGGTGGGTTCTTGTGGCGCCATGGAAGGCTCTTTCTTATCAGTCCTTATCATAGGGAAGCTTTTGACGCAGGTCCATCAAGGCTTGAGCCAAACGTGCTGTCGGTTCAGCCAGGTTCCGGCGGTCGATATTTGAGTCGATATAGATCGGCTCTCCGCAAATGACTGAGCTCTCGGTGAAAGGAAAAGGAATCCGCAGCCGGTCCCAGCTGTTGAAGGTCTTGCAATGCTTGTAACCGATAGCGCAGGGAAGAATGGCATGGCCGGTCAGCTGGGCCAGGCGAACCACGCCTTCCTTGACCTCACGGCGTGGGCCGCGCGGGCCATCCACCGCAATGGAGCCATTCATTCCAGAACGCAGCTGTTTGGCCATGCTCAAAAAGGCCTCCACTCCTCCCCGCCGGCTCGATCCCCACACCACCGACATCCCCTGACGAGCCAAGTTATGGCCGACGATTTCCCCGTCACGGCTGGTGCTGGTGATCACCACGATCTTCCTTCGAGCGAGCTCCTCGATTCCAATCCGGCAAGCCAGGATCAAGTCCGAGTGCCAGTAAGCGAAAATGAAAGGTTGGCCGGTCTCATAGAGTTGTTCCATCGGGCTCCGGTCGATCCAGGTCATCTTAAGAGAACGCACCAGCCGTTGAATGCCGAAACAGGCCAGCTCGATAGTGACACGTCTGCCCCACTCGGACTTCCTGATACGCCGGAATAGACCTCTTCGCCCCATCGTTAATTCTCCAGTTAACCCCAACTATTGCATGTCAGGGGATTGAAGAGAATGGATGGCCCCATTTCATACCCAGTTGTATAATCCCATCCAGCAAGATGCGTCTGCTAGAGAATATCCTTTTCGGTTTCGAGGGTTTGCGCAGGAATGTCATGCGTTCTTTCCTGTCGGCCCTGGGCATTGTTATCGCAGTGGGCTCCGTGGTCCTGGTGGTCTCCTTGGGCGAACAGGCCAAGGATCTGATCGTAGTGGAGCTCGAACGGAACTGGGGAGCGGACCTGATCATTGTCGAAAATGCTCCTCCTGAACGCTACCGCCATTGGATGGACGATTGGAAGAACCTGAAGGTCGAGGATCTGGAGATTGTCCGCGCGTTGCTTGAGAACGTTACGCTGGTAGGCGGATTCCGTGCATCGGATACCCGCCGGATCAGCGTGGGGGGCGAACACATGATGGGGAACCTCAAAGAGGTGGACCCAGACTATCTCGAAGCGCGTGGAAGAGTCGTTCGCGCCGGCAGAAACCTCGCCTGGAGCGATATGGAAAATGCCCAGAAGGTCTGCACAATCGGCGCGGAGGTGGCTCGTAAGCTCTTCAAATCCGAACAGGATGCGGTCGGGAAGGAGGTCCGCATCTCCGGTCAGCGTTTTGAGGTGGTCGGTGTGATTGATCCGAAGACTGAGGAGATCGGCAATTCGGAGATCGCAAAAGATATTTACATTCCACTTTCCACTGGGCAACGTAGATTTTCAGGCGATGATCCCCTGGATGAGATTGTGGTCAAGGCCAAGGGCAGCATCGCTACCGAACCGGTCAAGGTCCAGTTGGGTGATATCCTTTTCCAGCAACATGGCAAATGGGACTTCCTGGTCTTTTCGGAAATCGAACGGGTTCAAGGAATTCAGCGGGTTGTGACTATGATTCAAGGAATCCTTGCCGCATTGGCGATGATCTCTTTGATTGTTGGGGGTATTGTGGTCATGAACACCATGCTGGTTTCGGTGACCGAACGGACCCCGGAGATTGGATTAAGGAAGTCGCTAGGTGCACGAAGAAGGGACATTGTGGCGCAGTTTCTTTCCGAGACATTGGCTTTATGTTTCATCAGTGGTGGATGTGGGATTGTGATCGGTCTGGGCCTGGCCTATGGGGTCACCCAAGTGGTCCCCCGTTTCTTCCCGGATTTGGGAGACTGGCCCTGGAAAATGAGCCCACCCGCGCTGGTCATCGCCTTTATCTGTTCGACCCTGGTTGGTCTCGGAAGTGGTGTCTATCCGGCTTGGAGAGCGGCCCGCCTCGACCCGACAGTGGCTCTTCGATATGAATAAGGTTGAACTGTCCCGGGAGGTAAAGTAACTCGCTCCTACAGTCGGTTTGGCCCAATGCCGAAACTGAACAGGGGTAATGCCGGTACAGGTGGCGTAATCGCTCTAGCCGGTTGTTGGTACAACGAAAGACCTCACCCCCCTAGCCCCCCTCTCCCGCAAGGAGATGGGGGAACCTCCCCCCTCCTCCAGTGGGAGAGGGGGGCTGGGTGGCGTGAGGTCTGTAACGTTCCACAATCCTAACAGAAAACGGCTCGTGATCGCCTGTCTCCGTTACTCGCCATGAATCGTGGAGGTCCCCATGAAATCACTTCGACCTTGGTTGTATGCAGGAATCCTTCTTCTGTTCAGCTCCTTTTTCACCTTTGATGCCTTGGGGTATACTCCCGCATTTACCCGCAATGGTAACCTGCTGCGTTGGAATCTCGATGAACAACCCCAAGGACAGCCGAATATCATCGAAAATGCTGTCGAGTTTTTCATCAACAGGATGGGGACTCCGGATTTGGAGGATAATGGCGACGGAACGGGAGGTGAATTCGATATACTCAGATCAGCCTTCCGGGTGTGGCAGGAACAACCCTCCAGCTCCATTCGTTTTAATGACCTGAAGGTCACTGATCAGCCGTTCATCATTGGAATCGATGAAACCAATGTCATTTTGTTTGATGAGGCCAACACCACCGGTTTCTTCCCTGTGGGGACAGGAGTCATCGCCCTGACTCTGACCACCTACGAGGATGAAACCTATGATGGAGTTTTTGATGGGCGTATTCGTGACACCGACCTGGTGTTTAATGGCCGTGACTTCACCTTTTCCAAGGGGCTCGAGCCCAACAAGATGAATCTCATGGCTATCGCGGTCCATGAAATCGGCCATATCTGTGGACTCGATCATTCCTTTCATCAGAAGACCAATCCAGCGGATGATTCGCAGGATGTCCCCACGATGTATCCCTATCTGAGCTATGGAGATGACCAGGCTGCACACTTGGATCAGGACGACATTTCTGGATTGGTAGAGCTCTACCCGGAAAGCGAGTATGTGGAGCGTCATATGGGATCCATATCCGGTCTGGTTCAGCTGAATAATGAGCCGGTTCCGGGTGTGGATGTGATCGCGTACCGGAATGGTTTTCCGGTAGTCAGCGGGATCACTCGAGTTGATGGAACCTTCCGGATTCAGGGAGTTCCAGCGGGGACTTACCTCTTGCGCGCGGATAGCCTGTCTAGGAGTAATGTTTATCCTGGCTTACCCCTCTTCACCGCTTTCCACTCGCAATACTCTGTTATCGAGGGTGGATCAGCCGGGCTTACCACGGATGCTTCCACAGTGACTGTGGTAGCAGGTAGGCGGCACCCATCCAGGACCATCTCCTTGGTCTCCACAGCCTCACCTGACTTTTTCGAGCCGAACGACACTGCTAATCAAGCCACTCAACTCGCAGTGGATGGTACCGCGATGATCCACCAGTCATGGAAAAAGGGAGATATCGACTGGGTCTGGTTTCAGGGAACCAAGGGCTTCCTCTATGAACTTGTGACCGACAACCTGTCCTTCTTCGCCGATCCCAAGATGCAACTCTATGCCTCGAATGGAACCACCCTTTTAGCGGAGAGCGACAATATCAATCCCACGAAGTTCAACTATGCCGCGCGAATCCGTTATACCCCCACCTCCACCGGTTCCTTCCTGATCTGTCTGACTGATGCCCAGGGAGGTTTTGGCTCGAACACAAGTTATGAGTTGCGGGTTAACGAGATCGGTCCAGCGAAGCTCGATTCCAATTCCGATGGAATGATCAATGTATTGGATCTGTTCGCTCTTTCACGTGCCTGGACACCTGGAGAAGCGGAGGAGAAGAGTGAGGAAACCACGCTTCTTTCCACTGGGCTCCTGATCGATTTGATCCAGTCCATGCTGAGGTAAACCACCTCCCCCCCAGCCCCCCCCCTTCCCCCCGCGGTTAGA
>CAZORO010000307.1:0-6863 GCA_964581845.1 uncultured bacterium | reverse complement strand
AGGGATTTAAACAACTCGCCAATGGAAGCCTTTTGGGTTTACCAGTTCCTTTATGGCTCATGCTTCTTCTGGCGGTCATCATGGGGGCAGTGGTTCACTTTTCGGTGTTTGGACGGCACTTGTTTGCTGTGGGAGGGAACGAGGATGCGGCACGTTTTTCTGGGGTTCCTGTTGCGCGTGTCAAGGTGTGGGCATACACACTCGCTGCCTTACTCACCGGTATCGCTGGAGTCTTGGTGGCCCTTTATACGAACGCCGTTCAGCCGGCGAGTCATGGTCAGTTTTATGAGCTTTATGCCATCGCTGGAGCCGTGGTGGGCGGGTGCAGTCTCCGGGGTGGGGAAGGAACCATCATAGGAGTTCTTCTAGGTGCTGCTCTCTTAAAGGTCCTCAGTAATGGAGTCAATCTATTGGGTATCCCAACCTACCTTGAATACGCGGTCATCGGGGGGGTTATTCTCCTTGGGGCAGCTGCTGATGAGGTGGTGAGGATGAAGTGGGGACGGGCGCGCGGGAGTTGATTGAAGAGTTTCCTTTGCTCCCCATTAGCGTATCAAACTATCCCCGCTGACCTTGGCCAAGGTTCCGTGTACCATCCCTTCCGTGAACCTTGCCCTACTTCTCACGTGGAGCAGGCTGCTGCTCACCCCGGTTTTTGCAGTAGTCTTCTTTCAGGGGTATCTCTGGTCGCGGATCTCCGCGCTGGTGATTGTGATCCTGTCGGAATTGACCGACCTCTTCGATGGAATCGCTGCGCGACGGCGTAAGCAGGTCACCGACTTCGGTAAGATCCTCGACCCGTTGGCCGATAGTGTCTCGCGTCTGACCGTCTTCTTGTGCATGGCGGTTGAGTTCGCGGTGGGTTCCGGCAACCGCATGGCCATGTACTTGGTCTTGCTTCTCCTTTGGCGGGATTCGCTTGTCTCTACGCTGCGGACTGTCTGCGCCCACCGGGGAGTGGTGGTGGCGGCCCGTTGGTCGGGAAAGGTCAAGGCAGTAGTCCAGGCGGTGGTCATTTTCGCGATTCTAGGTTTACGGGTCATTATGGGTGACCGTTCCCAGGAAATGGAGCCATATTGGCTTTACCATTCTTTGCTTGCGGTGGCCTCGGCGGTGACTGTCTGGTCTTTATATGATTACATCGCTGGCAACTGGGAGATCCTGCGTCCATTGGTATTTCCAACACCTGCGAAGGATGAAAAAGGGTCTTCGTAATACTTTTGGAGTGGCGAATTCATTCGCTTTTTGACATGAGGCTTTGAAAGTGTTCGCCTGAGTCTTACAAGGCGAATGAATTCGCTACTCCGACTATTCTTCCGTTTTCACCACTTTCAAATCGAGGTAAACAGTCTATGACTCCATCCCAAGATCCCCGGATTATGACCTTACGCGAGTGGTTGGGAGAGGTGGCGGACCTGAACTCAGCCAATGGGCTGCTGCAATGGGATCAAGAGACTTACATGCCCCCCAAGGCGGCGTTGGGACGTGGCAAGCAGTTGGCCACTCTTTCGGCCCTGTCGCACCGCCTCTTCACCCGCCCGGAAATGGGGGCTCTTCTTGCTGACCTGGAAAAAGCAAGCGATACCTTGAATCCTGATGATGCCTGTCTGGTCCGTGAAACCCAATATGATTACAAACGGGCCGTTTGCCTTCCTGAGTCCTTTGTTCATGAGTTCGCGCAAGCGCGTAGCCAAGCCCATGATGTCTGGATCAAGGCACGTGAGAATTCAGACTACTCGTTGTTCTGTCCCCACCTCTCCAGGATCATCGAACTCCACCGCCGGAAAGCTGAGCTGCTCGGATATGATGGGTCTCCTTACAACGCCCTGCTGGAGGACTATGAGCGCGGTGTGCGGGTCGAACAGCTGAAGAGTATCTTCTCCACACTCTCTCTCCGGCAGAGCGGTTTGGTGAAATGTATTCTGAACTCTCCCAACCAACCCCATCTGGAATGGTTGGATCAAGAATGGAGCGAGGCACGGCAGTGGGAGTTCTCACTCCGGATTCTCAGAGATATGGGGTTCGACTTTGAAGCGGGCAGGCAGGATAAGTCGGTCCACCCCTTCACCACCAGCTTCGACCTGAGTGATGTACGTGTCACCACACGCATCAACTCACACGAACTGTTCAGTGGTCTCTACGCCACTATCCATGAGGGAGGTCATGCCCTTTATGAACAGGGATTGGATCCCAGTGACCGGCGTACTCCTCTCGCTCAAGTGCCCTCACTGGGGATGCATGAATCCCAATCACGCCTGTGGGAAAACCAGGTGGGCAGAAGCCTGCCGTTCTGGAAACATTATGCCGTCCTTCTTAAAGAAAGCTTCCCAGGCCAGCTCGACAGGGTGGATGCCCTATCTCTCTATCGGGCCGTGAACCATGTTCAACCTTCCCTCATCCGGGTGGAGGCCGATGAATGCACTTATAATCTCCACATCATCCTACGTTTTGAGATCGAGGTGGGATTGATCGAGGGAAGCCTTCATGTGGAGGATGTACCAGAAGTCTGGAACATGAAAATGAAAGAGCTTCTGGGTGTTGAGGTACCCTCTGACAAGAAGGGTTGTTTGCAAGATATCCACTGGACTGGGATGATTGGCTACTTCCCAGCTTACACCCTGGGCAACCTCTACGCAGCACAGCTCTTCGAGGAAGTCCTTATCGATATTCCAGGTTTATGGCAACAGATCGAGGAAGGGTATTTCAATACCTTGCGGGCTTGGCTGCGTGAGCATGTTCATATTCACGGTAGAAGGAAGTTGTCACCGGAAATCCTCATGGATGTCACTGGATGTGGCCTTACCCCGGAGCCGTATCTGCGGTATATCGAGCAAAAGTACTCCTCACTTTATGGTCTGCAACCCCTCCATTCCATCGTTGACATCCCGCCACGAGAGGGACACCATCGTCAATAACTTACTCCGTTGTTTATGGAGGGCTATCATGCCCCTTCGTATTCCTGCTGTTGTTTTTCTTTGTATCATGATGATTTCATCCACGGAAACCTGGGCGGGGGGTATCTCGGTCGCGATCAAGGCCAATACATCCTCAGTTATCATGGGAGAGACCATCCGGCTGGATGCAGCGGCCTCAGACCCGTCTGGAAAGCCCTGCAGGGATCTTCTCTTCTTGCCTCTTGTAAATGGAAAGCGCTGGGGATGCCATGAGTGGGCGGATGACCATGGCAAAGCCTCATTTTATCTCCCCCTTCCCAATCCAGGGCCCAACCGTATTGAGGTAGTAGCGGTTCCAGCATCCCAAACGGGTCTTAAGCCTGGGCAATTTGTCACCCCCGCCGTCTACCCCGATGTTTTGGTGGGCCGGTTCCCCACCACCACGGATGACTCCAGTAACTCCGTCATGATCGAAGTGACTCGCCGGACAATTCAACCTAAAGACAATGGGAACACGCTTGTGTGCATGCAATGGGAACCCTGGTTTGGTCCTGATACGTGCTTTTGGGATAGCGCTCATGCGGTTCCTGTGGTTGGCTTCCACGATTCCTGCGATCCGGATGTTCTTCGGCAGCACTTCCTCTGGTTCGCCGATATGGGGATCGACTTCCTCATGGCGGATTGGTCGAACCACATCTGGGGGAAAGAACATTGGAATGAACGTTCACCCAGATGCAATGCCATCATCCATGCCACCGAAATGGCCCTGGAGATGCTCGCGGTCATGCGGGATGAAGGAATCCCTGTTCCCAAAATGACTTTCTTGATGGGAATCAGCAATGGACCACCTGCCACCATGACCGCGTTGAATGAGCAGCTCGAGTGGGTCCATGACTATATGGTGAGGAATCCACGATTTAAGGATCTGTGGGTTGATTTTGATGGAAAGCCGCTGATGACCGTTCTCGATTGTGGCGTGGTTGCTCACCCGCAAGGTACCACCGAATCGATCTTCCGGATTCCTTTCATCAAGCAGACTCTTGGTGGAGATGCCGCCACCATCGACAAGTACCGGGCGGACGGCGCGGGCAAGGAGAACAAGGACCTCTTCACAATCCGCTGGGTCTCGACCCAGCTTCAAACGACCAGGCATGAGGAACTGGGCTACTGGACCTGGATGGATGGCTCCATTGATCCCGTGGTCACCTATAAGGATGGAAAGCCTGAGGCAGTCACGGTCACGCCTGGTTTCTTTGGGGAGCATGGATGGCGCGGCAGGGAAGCCCAAGGCCGGCGTGGTGGGATGACTCTTATCCGTACTTTCAACACAGCTTTGAGGACTCGCCCACGCGTGGTTTTCCTCCATCAATGGAATGAATATGCCGGACAGGCGGAGGGGGGTGGATATGGCGAAAACAAAGACATTTATGTTGACAGCTATAGTGTGGAACTGAGCGATGACCTTGAACCAGTCTCCTTGACCGCTCCTGGTTATCGTGGAGATCAAGGCGGCTGGGGCTATTACTACGCAAATCTGATAAATGCCTTACTGGATCTCTTGCGGAATCCGGAATCGGGACAGACTGTGATGGCCATTGAGTGCCTTCCCGTGCGGGACACCGCAGGTCAGGATTATCTGAATGTGGAGTGGGCCTGCGCCGGGAAACAACCAGATAGTTGGACGGTGAAAATCGATGGGAGACCATTCGTGGAGGGACAACAAGATAATAAGGTTTCTATACCTGGTTCGGCCCTTTTGGTAGGAACCCGCGTAATCACCATAGAGGCAAATGGAGCCATCACCCGTTTTTGCCTCAATGCAACCAGGATGGATTCACGAGATAATGACAGCGTACCGCTGAGCGTTACAAAGACAATTATGTGGGCACCGGCTCACTGATCTTGAATCTTTTGGGGAGGATGAAATGAGGCACACATGGATTTCCGTGATGTGGTTGGTTGGGTTGATTTGCACACCGGGACTAGCACAGTCCAGTCTTGAGCATGTGGATGTCTTTGTAAGTGGCCAGGATGGCTACAGCTGTTACCGCATTCCGGGCATCGAATGTGCTCCGGATGGAACTCTACTCGCCTTTGCCGAAGCGCGGAAACTCAACTGCGCGGACCCAGGCATGGAAGGCAATGATATCGACCTGGTCCTCAAGCGCAGCACGGATAATGGCAAGACCTGGTCCGCAATGAAGGTGATTGAGGATCCTGGGGAGTTATGGTCAGCGGCCAATCCCGCCACATGCGTGGACCGGGACACTGGCAAGGTCTGGGTTCTTTACCTCCGTTGCAAACCAAACAGACACACCTTCTCGGCGCGTCCAGGTACTGATGATTCACAAGTGATAGCCCGCACGAGTGAGGATCATGGAGTGACTTGGTCGGAACCCATCGACCTGACTACCGCGAGCCGGGATATGAACGATCCTCACTGGAATGTGAGCGTACCGGGGCCGGGAGGGATGATCCAGGATTCCAAGGGACGCCTGATCGCGGCGGTTTGGATGTCTGGACCAAAAGAGACAATTGAAGCGCTCGAGAAAGACCAAGGCAGGTCAGCCCGGTGGGGGAATCTGGTCTTATTCAGCGAGGATCACGGGAAGACTTGGCAGCGGAGCCAATTCGTACCGGAACCGGCGGGAGATGAGAACCAGGTGGTTGAATTGAAGGATGGAGGGATCCTCATGGACTTCCGTCAGAATCATGGCCCCCATCGCTGGATGACCGTAAGTATGGATGGGGGACGTACCTGGTCCGAACGGCGCCCCGGCCTACCCGTGTCGCCCGTCGCCTGCGCGATCGAGAGGTTTTCACTTCAGTCCAAAGGGGATGACAAGGACCGGATCCTGTGGACCGGACCGAAAGGGCCTGACCGCAATAACCTGGTGGCGCGTGTTAGTTATGATGAAGGACAGTCTTTCCCCAATGAACGTTTGATCGCGGCCGAACCCGCGGCTTATTCTGACCTGACTATCCTAAAAGACAAATCCGCGGGAGTCCTTTGGGAGCGTGGGAACTACACAAAAATCACTTTCACCCGGCTGACATTGGATTTTCTTGAGCCACGTTAATGACATAAAGGGGGATGCATTCCAGTTGATGGTGTAGGAGTCATTTATCCTTCAAGCACCTCTCGCACCTTGGCGGCCAGGTCCTTCATGTTGAATGGTTTGGGGATGAAATATTCGTTCTCATCCAGCTGACCGTGATGAGCCATGGCATCGGCGGTGTAGCCGGACATGAAAAGCTGCTTTAAGTTGGGATGTGATGCAAGCAACCGGCTGGCCAACTCACGTCCGCTCATTCCGGGCATAACAACATCGGTTATCAACAACTGAATTTCATTTGCATGCCGTCCGGCCATGTTGATAGCTTCCTCTGGAGAGGAAGATGTCAGCACCCGGTATCCCAGCCTTTCAAGCATCGTTTTACTCATCATCAGGACCGCCGGCTCATCCTCCACTAACAACACTGTCTCCCGTCCGCCGCTGACCGGTTCGGCATGATCTTCCTTTTTCACCCGGGCGATTTCGCTCTGATACCGGGGAAAGAATATTTTGAACGTTGTTCCATGCCCCAGCTCGCTATAAACATTAATGAACCCATTATTCTGCTTAACAATACCGTAAATCATTGCCAATCCCAGGCCTGTCCCCTTTCCCATCTCCTTGGTAGTGAAGAATGGCTCGAAGATTCTGTCTATAATTTCCTTATCCATGCCGGATCCATCATCACTCACGGCAAGCATGGTATATTCTCCCGGCTCAAAACCTTTATGGACCGAGCAATAAAGTTCATCAAAGACGACATTCTCCGTCTCGATGGTCAGGTTTCCCACACCGGCGATCGCATCCCGGGCATTGACCGAAAGGTTGGCCAGAATCTGGTCGATCTGGACCGGATCCAGTTTAATCGGCCAGAGCTCAGCTCCCGGTTTCCATAGAAGATGGATATTTTCAC
>CAZORO010000306.1:0-6879 GCA_964581845.1 uncultured bacterium | reverse complement strand
AAACTTCAAGTTCCATGCCGGGACGAAGACTCGGTTCCTGGCGAACCTCCTCAGGGATAGTAACTTGAAAGTTCTCGGTAATCGTCACTGGCGGCATGAGTTCCCTTCCCTCCTCCGAATACCACAGCGCCATATCCCCCCGTCGTGTTTGTGCCGATAACCCATTAACGCTCGCCCACGAGTTCAACTCGTGAACGAGGTGATAATGGAGCATTTTTAATACAGTGGCGAATGAATTCGCATCTCTGTCTTGTTAATTCGCTACCAAAGCCGCCTTGGGTGCCGCAGTCCCATGTTCTGATGGCTGCTTCTCGCCTCGGGGATGCGTTCCAGAAGACCTCTCTTTCCAGGCTTTTTCCAAACGGTCGATAGTGAACTGGATGAGTTCTGGTTCTGGAAGATGGTAGCCTGTCTCGGGCATGACCCCCGGCTCGAGATGAGTAAGGAAATAGCGCATCAGCTTCATCCGCCAACGGGTGCTTTTGCAAAGACGGAAAAAGTTTTTGGTCAGGTAGAATTTCCAGGGTTTCTCCAGGAACCAGAAGGTGTAATGGCCCACTGCCTCGATCAATTCCGGTGGCCCATTCACCTTGGTCACCAGTTTACTATGGTCACAGGCCGTCAGTCTGTCGTAATCCCCATCGAAGGCTCCCAACCTGACCGCCTCATCTCCCAACTCGGTTCCTGGATAGGGCATGAAGAAGTGGATGATCATGCAGTGGACCCGTGTCTTGAGGGTCATTTCAATAGTGGCCATGGCTGTATCCACCGTCTCACCCGGCAGTCCGAATATCACCGAGGAGATGCTTTCGATCCCATGCCTTTCACAAAGGTCGCGCGCCCGGAAGAGATCCGAGTCCTTAACCGGCTTCTTGAGGACCTTCTGACGCATTTGTTCATCCCCGGTCTCCACCGCGAAGAAGATGCGGATACAACCCGCCTCGGCGAGCTTGGCGAAGAGCTCCTCCTGACGCATGACATTGGCGATGCTGTGACAATGGAAGGGGAGCCGGATCTGGTCCCGCATCATTGGGAGAAACTCCTGGAGCCAGCGGTTCTGGATCAGGAAAACATCATCCTGGAAGGCAATGTAGCGGAATCCATACTTCTCTTTGGTCTCGCGCAGCTCCCGGATCACATTCTCGGGGGAACGACGGCGCACATTGGGACCATTCTCGATCTCCCTTTGGGCATGGTTGTAACAGAAAGTACAATCAAAGGGGCAACCACGTGCGGTGATAAAGTAGCCGGTTCCATTCTTCCAAATGTTTGGGAAGGGACGGACCAGTTCCTTGTCGGAGAAAGGGAGAGAATCGAGGTCGGCGAGGTTGGGACGAAGCCCGTTACGTATGATGTTGCCATCTTTCTTGACCCACAGGTTGGCAATGTTGCTGTAGTCGCGCCCCTCTTCGAGAGCGGTCACATACTCCAGCATGGGGTATTCCCCCTCGCTCCGGCAAATGACATCGACTCCAGGATGCTCGATCACCTCAGGAAAGAAGGTAGGATGGGGACCTCCATAGATGACTGGCAGGCCCGTAGCCTCCTTGAGCCGTTGGGTCTTCTCCAGCATCCACTTGTGTTGTCCCGAACAGGTCGAAACCGCCAGGAGATTGGGCTTACGTTTCTCGACCGCATCCAGGAGGTCGGGCCAATCCGGAGTAGCATCCATATTGATGGCCTCGGTCTCGTGGCCATGTTTTTTGAGTAAAGCGGAGATGGTAGTCACCCCAAGGGGTTCTTGACCTAGGATCAGATCATCAAACAAGAATAGGACCTTCATCAGTCACCTCACTTTCATGGCTTGACTAGAGACAAGCAGGGGAGGTAGGGAAAATCGTATCGTTCCCAAGTATGACAAGTCCAGCCCTTCCCGGTACGGCCTTAGGTTACAGGCAAACCTGAAGGGTTGTCAATTCACAATTGATTACGGCGTAACTCCTCTGCCTGTGAAACGTTTGGTGCTTAAGGGGTCATAAGGTCTCACCTAGCCCAATCACCTTTGATGGAACGGATGGGGTGGGAAAAGAAACGAGGATGCGCCTGATGGAGAGTATAACATTGACGCCGATCGGAAGTGTGGGGGTACTGAACCGCCAAGGCTCGCTTGAAAGAACTCTGGCCAGCCGATACGCTACTCCCCAACGAGCTGTGGCCCACGACTGGAAGTCTTACACCGACGAGGAGCTGATGCTTGCCTGTAAGGATGACAAAGGCGAGGCCCTCGAGGAGATTTACCGGCGTTACTACCGCCAGGTATACTATTTTGTGTGCCGCAACTACGCCCGCAAGGAGCAGGCGGAAGACATTACCCAGGAGACGTTCCTGCGTGTCTATCGCAGCCGCAAGACCTACGAACCCACCGCGAAGTTCGCCGTCTGGCTTTACCGGATTGTCCGCAACCTGTGTATTGATGAGAGCCGCCGGTACTGGAACCGGAATGTCACCCGCGAGACCGAGTCGGTGGTCGAGGAGTCACAGAACACTCCCCTGGACCTCATCCCCAGTGAGGAACGTGACGTGCGGCGCTCGATCGATGAGGAACGTGATATGAAAACTATCCAGGATGCGATCCAATTGCTCTCCCCCGAGCAGCGTGAGGTCATCATCCTGAACAAGTTTCAGGGCCTTTCCTATCAGGAAATCGGCGAAATCATCGGCAGCAACGCGGAGTCCGTGAAACAGAAAGCCTATCGTGCTCACCTGCGGCTGCGTGAATTGCTCAAGCCACTCCTCAAGGAGGCACATTAACCATGCGTTTTTTTCCCTCCCGGCGCTGGGTTAAGGAGTCCATTCCCGCTTTCCTGTGCTGTGAGACCTCACCGTGGGCTTCTCTATGGGTCCGTTTTTATGTTTGGCTTTGTCCGGAGTGCCGTCAGGAGTTTGCTTCCCTCAAACAGGTCTGGGATGAGCTGGATCAGTGGGAGGTCGACCTCCCCCCCGTGAACCTCGAGGATCAATTCACGCAATCCTTCCGTGGCAAGTTTCCATCGGCTTTCCAGGAGGAAAGAGAGCCCGCCCCGGCACGTATCGGGGATGTGATTCTGAGACTGGCTTATACATCCGCCATACTTGTTCTTGGTGCCGCAATCTTTCTCACACAAGGGAGGAAAGACACGGTATCCCCCCTCCACCAAGTTGCCAGTAACCACCAGACTCTCTCCTCCAACTCCCTCCCAGAAAACAACTCCCACATAGCCAACCCGCCAGATCCCACTCTTGTCGCGGACACGGGAGAATCACTCAATAGTCCCATCCACTGGAGAAGAAACCTGAATCTCTCCAGCCGTCAGGTCAGGGGAGTCTTGTCGGGCGAGGACCCTACTCTTACTCGTGGAGTGCGGATTCTTACAACCTCCACCGGCGTGCCCCACTACTCCACTCAAAACCACCCGAATCTCGCCCGGATGAAACGAACTGTGGCCATCAATGACATCCCCATTACCGGTTTTGAAACGCTCCAGGCCGCTGAGGAAGACCGGCCCTACTGATTGAAGGGACCTTTATTCTCCCAATCGCCATACCACAGCGCAAGGGAACCGGGTGGGAAAAAACTGATCGAGCGGTGGCGCATCAAGTGCTTGAGCCTCGTGCCTTCATTTTGGGTGCCCATTGGCTTGAGAAAGGAAAGAAACAGACGGGATTGAGGTTTGAATGGAATGAGACTCCTACGAATGCGCGCCTTGGTTCCGGTGATAATGCGGTCATCCTTCATGGTGGCGCTGGCTTTGGCCGTGCTCTCCATACCTTCCTCCGGCCAGAACGCTACGGAGTACCTCCGGTCAATTCAATCTCTCCGCAAGGAACTGTATCACAAGATCGCGCCCGGTATTGTATCGGTGGAGCTGGTGCATCGCAGTTTGCCCGCTTGGGAGATGGCCGAAATCGAGCGCTGGTCGAATGAGTGCCGTCTGCATTCCGGACGCGGAGGGGAGATAAATGATCAGGAAGCCGAACAATGGCGTGAATGGTGCGACTCATTCCTGCAGGAAATCGAGACCCAGATGACGGAGGGGAAGGCAGGCAATGTGGGTAGCTCAGCCGGGGATTGGCAGAATTTCCTGCGTCAGATGCTCAGCGACTGGCAAACCCGGGAACGCCCTTTCCTTGTAGAGGAATGGGAACCGTCCTTTCACAAGTTCATCGCGCTGCTGGGGGAACAGATCACCCATTTCGATAATAAGATTGCCAGCTTCAAGGATACTCCCATGAAGCCGGTTCCCCTGCACCAGACCACGGGCTTTGTCATTGATAAAGGATTGGTGGTGACCACGTTTGATATAGCCCGCCATCGTGGTCCATACGATCACATCCGGGTCTGGTCGGATGTTCAGGTAAAATACTCGACGGGCGAGGTGATTGGGCAGGATCCCGAAACCAATGTGGCGCTGATCCAGCTCTCCAGCCCGGGCGCCGAGCTCATGCCGACCATCAAACTCACTCAAGGGAGTACAGCCGAGGTTGGCGACTTCACCTTCGCCTTCTGGCATGCTTTCAGTCAGCCCCTCTCCATGCGGGTGGGAGAGGTAACTGGCCTTCTCAGGAAGGTTCCCACGTTTCATTGCGCCGCTTTCCTCGAGACCTCACTTCCCACCAGTCCGGGAACCTTGGGCGCGCCGCTCGTGAACGTGGATGGAGATCTGCTTGGGATGAGTACAGTTTTCATGACTCAGGGAACGATGACCGAGGTGACCTTTGCGCTGCCGTCTGGGCAGCTATTGGATGTGATCAGCCAGCTTCGCCAGAATGGATCGGTCAAGCGCGCCAAGTTGGGAGTTACCGTCAGCGAGGCGGCGGCTCCTGGTAACCAGAGTAAACGGGTTGTCGTCAAGGATGTCGAACCTAACAGCAGCGCGGCCCGGCATGGAGTCAGGACTGGGGATGTGATTGTGTCGGTTAACAAGGAACCGATCCACTGTAGAACTCATCTCATCGCCACTCTTTCGGGGTGTAAGCCCAACGAGCAGATTATCCTGGAGGTTCTCCGGCAAGGCCAACCCACCCAGATTCCGGTCGACCTCGATCCAATGCAGTAGCCCCCCTTTGCCGCTGGCTGGCTTTCCATCATCATCCTGCCTTAAGATAGTTTCTATTGATTGTCTCCAAGGAGATGTGTCTTGCCCGATAAAAGCCGTAGAAAAACAGTCCGTAAAGCGGTCGTTCCCGCCGCGGGATTCGGAACCCGTCTGTTACCCGCCACCAAGGCTCAGCCCAAGGAAATGCTCCCCATCGTGGACCGTCCTGCCATTCAGTATGTGGTCGAGGAGGCGGTTCAGGCGGCATTGCGGGATGTTCTGATCATCACCGGTAAAGGCAAGCACGCCATCGAAGATCACTTTGACCGCAACTTCGAGCTCGAGGAGGAATTGCGCAAGAGTAAGCGTCAGGCCGCCTTGGAGGAAATCCGTGCTCTGACCACCCAGGCGCGTATCCACTATGTACGGCAGCCGGTTCTTTTGGGTCTGGGCGATGCGGTCCGGTATGCGCGTGACCATGTGGATGGGGAACCTTTCGCCGTGTTGTTGGGAGACACATTATTACGTCCCTCCGGCTCCTGCCTGAGGAAGCTGGTGGAGATTCACCATCGTACTGGTGATGCGGTGCTGGCTGTCGAGGAGGTTCCCGCCGACAAGGTCGAGCGTTATGGCATCCTGGAGGTGGATGGGGGTCACGATGGCGAATATGTGGTCAAGCGGATCGTGGAGAAACCCAGGCGCGAGGAGGCCCCCAGCACTCTAGCGGCGGCGGGACGTTACATTCTCTTGCCAGAGGTCTTCGATATCCTGGATTCACTCCCACCAGGCAAGAATGATGAGATACAACTGACCGATGCCTTACAGGTCTTTGCCCAACAGGGACGATTGAGAGCCTACCGTTTTGATGGCAAGCGTTATGATGTGGGGAACAAGACCGATTATGTCCTCACCATTGTGGAATTCGCGCTTTCACGTCCCGACATGAAAGGATTACGCCATGCCCTGGAAAGGGTGCTCGAAGCGGATTGTATCCCCGGTTAGAAAGGTCCTTCCTTCTTTTCCGGGATCTTCACCTCGGGGAGTTTGAGGAGGACCTCCTCCTTGAGGCCCTCGATGACCTCGGTCCAGAGCTCATTGGTTAACCCGGTTTTGACCTCGATCTTCTTTTCCTCGTAATGCTCCTGCTTGCCAAAGTCGGTTTTATAAAAGTCCTCCTCATCCGTGGTGGCGGAGGATTCATCCTCAGTGGGGGTGGCGGTGGGATCGGGTTTGGCTCCCGGCTTGAGAGTCAGCAGGGTAATCTTCTTGACTCCTTCTTTTTCCTCGATGGCCTCTAGGGGAACCTTCACCACTTGAGTGGCTTGTCCCACCAAGATATCGGCATTGGCGGTCATCTCGGGACGGAAGACACTTGACTTATCAGTCAGGGCGATTTTCACCTCGAAGACCACGATGTTGTTCTTGTTAACGCCGGCGGGGGCGATGACTTCGACCTTGCCCTTGTATTCTTTGTCCTCAACCGCATCGAGCGTGAGTGTCACCGGATCCCCGACTTTGATCTTGGCGATGTCGACCTCATTCAATTTCACCACGGCCTGCATCTCGGCCAGGTCAGCCACCTCGGCCAGGGTGGTGCCTTGGGTCATTCCAGCGGTTCCCTGAACCAGCTCGCCCTCATCCACAGGGAGAATGGTGATGACCCCAGAGACCGGTGCGCGGATGGTGGTCTCCTGGAGATCCTCAACCGCTTGTTCATACTCATCCAGAGCCTTTGGGAGCTCCATCGAGGCCGAGCGGACCTGATCATGGTAAGCGACAAAGGAACGGTCAAATGCCTTTTGGGCATCATCAAGGGTTTTGAGGGAGATGAGGTTTCGTTTGAACATCTCCTTTTTATTTTCGA
>CAZORO010000305.1:0-6914 GCA_964581845.1 uncultured bacterium | reverse complement strand
ATGTCGGTGTAGCGAATTGAGTCGAATGACGTAATTCATGCGAAACAATGCGCTACTCCGTCATTTTTATCACTACCTACCATTTTGTTCTTGGCTTGTTGATTCTGTAAACCCGGAAGGAAATGAGGGATAATCCCCCCATGTTCGTAGAGCGTCTGATTCCCCATGGATTTGTTGTTCAATTGCATTCTCCCGCGCTGGGACTCCAGGAAAGAGTTCTTAAGGAACTGTATTTGGCTTTGTCAGATCGTTTCCACTACCCCCAGTTCGAACTCCTTCCCGGTGGAGCTGGCGCGATTCTCAAGGAAGGTGATCAGAGGACTTGCGAAATCTATCCGGACCGGCTGGTCATCAAGGAACAGCCCACACAGGTAAATTTTGATGAGTTCCTGGATCAGGTAGTTCCCATCGCAAGCGAGGTGAAGCAGCGTATTGGGCACCCCATCTGGATCTTCCAGCAGGGCATCCTTCGTTATCTCCTTCCCTTTGAGGGACCTGTGATGCCACTGATTCGGAAGAACCTTTTTGCAATCGAGGACAGCGACCTGGAAAAGTTCAGCCGTCCAGTCCTCGGTCTCTGCATGCGTGTTGAGTTCCCCCCGCTTCCGGAGGATCCCACCCAGGTCCAGCTGCGGATTGAACCCTATTTCCGTGAGCCACGCATGCTTTTTCTGGAGTTGAGTACCCGTTACCTTCAACCCTTGCAGAGCCCCAGCGAGTTTGCGGTGAAACTCAAATCTTCCTATGAATTTCTGAAGAACAAATCCTGTGATTTCCTGCAGGGAACCTTCAGCCGTCAACAAGAAGGGTAAGTGTCTGGTGTTAGCCGGGAGCAAGCGGAGCGCCGCCCCCGGTGTCCTGTCGATATCCTCTTACCTCTTACCTCAGCTTGGGTGGCAAACGGTGGAGGTACAATTCACGATCCACAACCAGCCCTCTGTCCTTTGCGGGTGTGTAATTCTTTCTGTCAGCACTGGCTGCGGCGACACCGATCCAGAAAGGATCACCCCCATATTGGAAAATGTCACCTAGGCTTCGTGAGCCATTAGTGGGTGAATAGGAATCCACTGAACCATCATCCTCAGGTACACTCATATATGGAGTCGCGGAAACAATCTGATTTTCTAACTGATCAGGTCCATCGGTGAAGATGGCCCATGTCGCGAGACACTGCATACATTTATTCACTAAACCGTTTGGTAATCCACCCGTCTCATAGACAAAAGGTCCTTTATCGTTACCTCGGTTGGCTGAGAAGGGATCCTCGGGAATTCTGCTCATGTACTTGACTGGCGAAGTCAGCCATAGCAATCCGCGTTCGAATCTGTTTCTTTCGTATGGATTATGTTCACTCTCGCAAGGGTATGTCTTGAAATCGAGGTAATATGTTTCCAGAGCCGTGGTGATCGACCTGATTTCTCCTTTGCACTTGGCAACCTTGGCCCTGATTTGAGCTTCCAAGAAATTTGGAAGTGCGATTGAGATCAGGATGAGAATGATCGCGATAACAATGAGAAGTTCAATGAGGGTGAATCCCAACCATGCGACCCCCTGGCGATTATAACTCCGTCGCCGAAAACAACGATCGAGTTGAAAGAACTTTTTCATCGGACCAACCTCCCGGCACCTACCCTGATAAGTTCCACTCCTTTGGGGAAAACCACTCTCCCGATTTATTGTCCCTCAATTGACCGCTCTAAGCATGATCGTTTTATATATTCAAGTCAACTGTCAGTTTTTTACTTTTGGTCTCCAATCCGCCCATATCCAACCATCTTAATCGCTTCAGTAAAAAGTCGGGTCGAAATGGAGATTAACCCGTGCAGACCTGTTGACCCCCATCCACGGGAAGGAAAACTCCTGTCACAAAGTCGCACCGGCATAGAAACTCGACTGCATCGGCAATGTCTTCGGGGCTGCCCTGACGCTTGAGGAGAGTCTTTCGGATTACCGCCTCACGTTGCTCTGGAGTGTATTCCTCAGGGAAGAGGACTGGTCCAGGGCCGATGGCATTGACCTGGACAGCGGGTGCGAAAGCTCGAGCGAGTCCCATGGTCAGGGAAACCAAACCGGCCTTGGAGACACAGTAAGGAATCCGGGAGGGCCAGGGGGCACGCCAGCTGATATCGGCGATGTTGATGATCTTCCCCTCGCCCTGGGAAACCATATGAGGGCCAATTGTCTGGGCCAGCCAGAAGGGACCGAGAAGATTGGTATCGAGCGCGAAGTCCCAATCCTCGGGTTGAACTTGTTCAAGTGGGGCTCTACCGAAATTCGCGGCTGAGTTGACTAGAATTTGCAGAACGCTTTTCCATTCGATGGCCTCTCGCGCGGCGCGGCGCGCCTCCCCGGCGATCGAAAGATCCGCTTGAAGCCGGAGTGCTTCAACTCCCAACTCCTGGATCGCTTCCACTACTTCACAGGTCTCTTGTTCCGAATGGTTGTAATGGACCACCACATGGCAACCCAGCCGTGCCAGCCTGAATGCCAGTGCTCTCCCGATCCGTTTCCCCGCGCCTGTGACCAGGGCGGTCTTGCCCTTCAGGTCCATTGACTCGTTCCTTTAAACCTGAATCTCCACCCGTTTCCCAGTCTCGCTGCTCTCGATCGCCCCGAAGACCATGGCCAGACTCTTGATATTATCGGTGCAGATCGTCTCAGGCACCCTGCCGGAACGAACACATTCCACAAACTCACGTACTTGGCCCACATGCCCGCCTTCCTTGTCGGCCACCGTACCGCCTAGTACATCCACGTCCTCCAGCTCCGAGGTGAAACCACCCGTCTTGATAACCCTTTGCCCCTTGTACCCATCCGCGCCATCCCAGGTGATACAGCCTTTTGAGCACTGGATCCGCCAGTCGGCCTCCCAGGTGGTGTTTAATCCCTCGCAACACCAACTGCCACGGTAAGTGTAAACAATCCCCCCGGTCATCTCGAAGAAAGCCAGACAGGAAGCATCATGGTCATACCAGGAACCCTTCGGATTCCAGTCATGGCAATATACCGCCACTGGATCGGCTTGCATCAAAAAACGTGCGGCATCGAAGGTGTGGATGGCCATGTCCAGCACCAGGACATGCTTCATCCGGTCGCGGAAACCCCCGAAATGCGCGCCGAGATAGAAATCCGAGTTGACCGTGGTGATCTCCCCAGCGGCCCCGGTCTCGATAAAACGCCGTAGACGCCGGATACGGGCATCGTAACGGCGGTTCTGGATTACTGCATAGATCCGTCCCGCTTCTTGAGCAGCGGCAATCATCTTATGGGCATTCTCCATGCTGTCGGCCATGGGTTTCTCACCCAGGACATGGCAGCCATGCTTTAATGCGGCCAGGGTGATCTCCACATGGGCTTCGGGAACAGTCACATCGAATACAATGTCAGGCTGAACAGCCTCTAGAGCTTCATCCACATCCTTTCCCGTATAAACACCTTTCAGACCGAACTCCGAAGCCCGGCTTTTGGCATTCTCCTCGATCACATCCACCAGCCCAACAACCTCAACTCCCTCCACTTGTGGAAGGAACCTCAACCATTCATGGCTCATGCCGCCACACCCAGCCAGTAATGCCCGCAAATTGCTTGCCATTGGGGTTTCTCCTCAAAGGATCATGTGATTGGTTTTGAAGATAGCACAGAGGTGGTGTCAATGGTGGTGTATTTCAAAGCTGAACAGACTTGCCGATGAGCGGAAGGATTCGTATGGTGAATAACCATGGTTTTTTGTCTTTGCAGGGCATTGTTATTATCTTTCTTTTTGGTAATTGGTCCTTTCGTTTTCTCTATCGAAGGCGAAGCCGTTGAGCCTTTACGGGAACCAGTGCCGGTATGTCAGATCTGTGGTATTCCCATCACCGGTGTCTACTACAAGATCCCCGGCCTTCCTGAACTTTATTGCGAGAAATGCAACAAGTCCCTTCCCCACTGTTTCTTCTGTGGAAGGCCAGTGAATGAGCCCCATGGGAAGGGACGGATAGTCTGCCCGGAATGCCAACGTGAGGTAATCCAAGACCCTCAGGAGTCCCAACGTCTGGTTCATCAAGTACGAGACTGGATCAATACCCACCTCCGCCTTCAGATGCCCAGTCGGGTCAACTTCCATTTCGTGGAAGACCTTTCTCCTCATGTAGATGTTCAGCTCCTTGGGACTACACGTGAACTGGGGGCTTTCATCAAAGAAGGCGAAGAGGTACGAATCCTATTGATCAGTGGGATGCCGAGAGCCAGATTGATCGAAACGGCAGCCCATGAGCTGGCCCATGTCTGGCAGG
Source organism: uncultured bacterium (assembly GCA_964581845.1). GTDB lineage: Bacteria > Hinthialibacterota > Hinthialibacteria > OLB16 > OLB16 > OLB16. The sequence goes on along the minus strand of CAZORO010000305.1, from coordinate 2,640 downwards.
ATGGGAGAGTGCCGAAACAACAGCGGTTATTACTCAAGGAGGGTTTCGCTCAATGGGTGGCCTCCAAAGTCTTGATATCCTTCCAATGTGATCAAGCTCTACAAGTGTTGCGTGAACGGGAAGACTTGTATGGTCAAGGGTACAGAATCATTCAATCCGTGGAGGACCGGAAGGGGGTATTAGCCGTGTTGGAATTTGCCAAACGGAGCCATTGAGTTTTTGTCCTACTGAGCCAAGTAATAAAAGGCCAGTGGGAAAGGGATTCAATAGGAAGATGATGGTGTATCTTGTTCTGTGACAATCTCAACTAGTCCAACTTGATTGCACCCAATATCTCCACAATAATTCCTACTGGAATGGAAACCTTGAACATGCGGAAGACATCTTCGCTTTTCCGGGCGGGAACCCGTGTGAAAGTCGAAGTCCAAATCTCTGATCCCCCGGTAGTGCTCTACACCTCTGTTCGTAGTTGCGATAACCGGATCATCGAATTGGATGCCCCTATTGTAAAAGGAAAGCGTGTGGGAGTTTTGCCAGAAACCCGGGTAACAGTAACGGAAATTTCATCCAGCGGCCTGATGCTGGCTGAAACCGAGGTTTCAATGGTCAGAACTAGACCTCTTCCTGTCTGGGTTCTCAATGTGCCGGGACTGGAGGGCATCCGTCACATCCAGCGCCGGCGTGAGGAACGTTACGAAGTGGATCTTCATCTACGCTGGAAAAAGCCAAGTGAGACCGGATGGCCGGCCCATCCCTTGCTGCACATGGTGAATGTCAACACATTGGGGGCCTATGTGGCTATGCCAGCGGATCTGGAGGTGGGCGAGGAGATCATTATCGATCTAACCCCCCTGATCCAGGTGGGTGGTAATACGTCGATCACTCATCGAATCTCCCCGCGCTGTAAAGTAGTCCGAAGCGCAACTGGTCCTCTTCCATGCTATGGCGTGACCTTCGAAAATCTGGAAAGGCTGGAAAAAGGATTTCTCACCCAAGGTATCCGCCGTCTCAAGAGCAAGATGGTGTAGCCATTCTCCGGTGACATGAATTGACTCATTACCCCCCCCGGATATACTCAAAAAACAATCGGGCTTCTGCCCAGATATCTGAGGTTTTGTTGACATGGGACAGACTCTCACCGAGAAAATCCTCGCACAACATGCTGGCTGTGATCAGGTGGTCCCAGGCGGGAATGTTTGGGTGACCGCTGATGTCTTGATGACCCATGATGTCAAAAAGCAGTTTGGCCCGGACGCCAAGGTTTTTGATCCCGCAAAGATCGTGATCATTCCGGATCACTACATCTTCACCGCCGATTCTCATGCCCACCGTAACATCGATATCCTCCGCTCTTTTGTGAACGAGCAAGGGATAAAATACTACTATGATCCGGATTTCCTGAAGAGCGAGGGTCTTCCCTCACCATACAAGGATCCCGCCAAGACGGATTACAAAGGGGTCTGCCATGTGGCTCTCCCGGAGGAGGGGCATACCCGTCCCGGCGAAATCCTTTTTGGCACTGACTCGCACACCTGTACCGCGGGCGCCTTTGGGGAGTTTGCCACTGGTATTGGGAATACGGACGCCGCTTTCGTGATGGGAACCGGAAAACTGTGGCTGCGGGTTCCGGAAACCATGAAATTCATCTTGAAAGGAAAACTCCCGGCTTACTTGATGGCCAAGGACATCATCCTGCATATCATCGGGGACATTGGGGTGGATGGCGCCACTTACCGGGCCATGGAGTTCGATGGGGAGGGAACTTTCTCCTTATCCATTGAGGAGCGTATGACCATCTGTAACATGGCCATCGAGGCGGGGGGCAAGAATGGGATCATCCCGGCCGATGAGTTGACCGAAAAGTATGTCCGCTCGAAGACAGATAAACCCTTCACCATGCTGAAGGGTGATTCTGATGCCCAATACCATTCGGTGCGTGAATATGATCTCACCCAGCTGGAGCCAACTGTGGCCAAGCCGCATTCGCCGGATAACCGTGCTAAGGCTTGTGATTTGGATGATATCAAAATCACCCGCGCTTATATCGGTTCTTGTACCGGCGGGAAGATCGAAGACTTCGAGGCGGCCGCCAGGGTACTGGATGGCCAGTCTGTCAATGTGCCCACCTTTATAGTGCCCTCCACCACTCATGTGGATCATGAACTGGACAACCGTAAGGTCAATGGCAGGGGGCTGCGTGAGATCTTCATCGAGGCGGGCGCGAAGATCGGCCCGGCTTCCTGCGCGGCCTGTTTGGGTGGTCCGGCGGATACCTTCGGGCGCTTGAATGGCCCCGAGGTGTGTATTTCCACCACTAACCGGAATTTCCCGGGACGTATGGGTTTCAAGACAGCGCAGGTGTTCCTGGCCTCGCCACTGACCGTGGCGGCCTCCGCCGTCCGGGGAACCATCACGGATCCGAGGGAGTTTATTGGTTAGTCATGGTTTACCCGGTGTCCAGTATTTGCCGGAGTGGCGAATTCATTCGCCTTTTGGTGCGAGGTCAGGTGATACTTCGTGGGGGTGGCATAAGGCGAATAAATTCGCTACTCCAACGCATTGCTTTGAGGTGAAGGTGTCTTAACCCGAAGTTCCACCAGACGAGATATCGTAAGCCATTGATTCTACAGGTGCTATGCA
>CAZORO010000304.1:0-6929 GCA_964581845.1 uncultured bacterium | reverse complement strand
AAATCAGCATCCTCGTTGTTGGACAGGAGCTCGGTCAGGTAAGTCTCGAAGGCCTCGAAACGGGTGAGTGAAGCTTCCACGCGATTGGTCCGTGCTCCAATGATTGACCGGTTGGTTAATACAGTTGAAAGGTCGGTATCAAACCTCTGGAGAACTTCATTGAAATCTTCGGAGGTTGCGGTGGTGGAGCGGAGAACCGCGATGAGTTCGGAAAGGGAGCGGAAGATATTTTGACTATCGGTTTCGTTAACTGTTCCCATACCGGCAACACCCAGGTCAACCGCGCTGTCACCATTGCGTGTCTGGTTAAACCCCAGCACCGCCGCCACATCGGAGGCTCCTACATCCACTACCGAGAGCCCGGTACTGAAGAACAGAGACTCCAAGTCCAAAGCTGTCCCATCGGAGTTTATCGAGGCGTTGACTCCATTGACCTGGTTAATCAGGTCCAGGACATCGGCGACCGTTGTGGCACTACTCAGGTCTACTGTGGTGGTTGAACCTTCATTAGTGATTTGAATTTGACCAGTGGTAATCCCCAAGGACGCGAGTGTTGTATCCAAGGTTACGCTGCCGGAAGCAAGAGCGGTCGAACCGAAAATCTTTCGGAGTGAAGTCACCTCCAAAGAGCTGACTGATTCAGTTGCGCTGAAGGAGAGGCCAGTCCCCGAGCTGTTGATGAAGGCTTCCACCGGAGCGCCACTCGCGGCGACAGCGGAAATCACATCTCCAACAGTGACCGCGCCAGCCAGATCGATATCGTATTTGTCATCACCCACCGTGATCCGGATGGCATCCCCGGTGATTCCCAAGGAAGCCAGGGTGGTAGCGGATGTGATTCCAGCTCCAATGTCTTCGCCCTTGACACGGTGGAACATACCAAGGCTTTCAAGAACATTGGAGGTACCATTAGCGAGGGTGACATCATTGCTGGTCAATGAAGTAATGATTAGATGTCCGGAGTCATCGATGCTCGCTTCAGCGGTATCCAAGGAGCGGTTGATGGAGTCCCGGAGGCTCTCCAGGGTATCGGTGGCGGGATCGAAATTGATCGTCACCCCATCGGCCGTGAAGGTTCCCGCCGTCAAGGAGACAGGTGGATCCGCCGTGGCCAATTGCGGCGCAAGGAGAGTATTCGAGGTGACCGTGATTCCTGACTGAACCTCGTTAAGCGAGGTGAAAAAGGCCTCGGTCCCAGTCAGGCCGATGGACATGTAGTCGCTCTGGTTGATTTCGACCAAACGCTCTCCAAAGTCCCCCCGGTAAATGACACCCACCCTACCGTTGGCATCCGTGTATGTCTCGAAGGGTGCGGTCATTGTTTTATCACCGGCGAAAATATACCGTCCTTCGAAGTTGGAGTTGGCCAATTCAATGACCGTCTCAAGGATTTGTTCAATCTCATCGGCGACCGCGCTGACCGAATCCTCGGAGAGACCACCATTCGCGCCCTGAAGAGCGAGCTGCCGGGCACGCTGGAGCTGTTCATTGACTGTGGCAAGCGTGGATTCGGTTAAATCCAGGTTGGTTTGCCCCAACGTCAAGTTCCGCTGGTAACGGCGGTTCTCCGAGATTTCCTGGCGAAGGTTAAGGGATTCGACATAGGCGATCGGGTTCTCTTCAACACGGCTGAATACACGTCCCGTGGAGAGCACATTCTGAAGGAGCGCTACTGTCTGGGTGTTCTTCTGGATGTTGGCCAGCACTCTCTGAGCGATGATGTTATTGGTTACCCTCATCCTTCACCTCCGCCTATGTGGTAACACCCATGCCATTGATCACCCGGTCGATGAGGGAATCAACTGTGGTGATATACCGTGCCGCGGCATTAAATGCTTGTTGGAACTTGATCAAGTTGACAGCCTCTTCATCGATGGATACTCCCGATACCGATTCCTGGCGTTCTTCCAAGTCGGTTAAGCTGGCCTGGGTGGTCTTGGACTCCGAAGTATTTCGTTGTGCACGGACACCCAGCTCGGAGAGAATGCTTCTGTAATAATCGCCGATGGTAGTTGTGTTGTCTTCGGCTATGAGAGCATTCTGAAGATCCGCCATTTGCAATGCGGCTCCATTATCTCCGGCTGCGCCTGTTGAGGAGGCCGCAATCCGCCGGAGTCCCAAATCGGTGTCCATGATAAAGCTACTCACGGAGATCGTGCCCGCGCTGTTACCCGAGAAAAAGGTGTTCATCCCCAAGGCCGCCAACACATTACTCGTATCTCCCTGGAAAGTGAACTCATAGGATCCATTGGAGGTGATCTGGAGTTTGTTGTCCGAGGTAACCACCGCCGAGATCGCACCCCCGCCAGCACCGGCCACGCCATCGATGGCATCGATTCGTGCGGCCAAGGTAGTCAGACTGTCCACGTTTGGATCGAAGTCTACGGTGTACAGGTTTTGAACTTCACCTACGGAGTCCACCACCCTGATGACAAAACTTCCCGCCTGAGCTGGGAAGTCGAGACCCAGATCCTTGAGCGCCGTGGTGGGATTTGAAATCAAGGTGGCGGAAGTCAGCGAGGAGAACGAATCCAGACCAATCGACTCGGATTGAATCCGGTTCACCTCCCGGATGACATTCCTGGCCAAAGTGTCAATCTGATCGATGACACCGGGAATAAGAGTGTTCCGTGCTTCAATGAGCGCGCCGAGTTTCCCAGTGTCGAAATCGCTGGTGAGGATTCTTGACCGCTCGATAGAATTGATGATCTGGTAGAGACCGCTTGGATCCTCGGGATCCTTAACCACCTCGAAAGGAGCCACCCTGTTACCAATCACAACACCGGTCCCAAAGATGCGGACATCGACCTGGCCATTGGCCTGCTCGGTTGTTGAGATGGGGACATACTCGGCAAGCTTGGTCAGCAGAGTGTCGCGTACATCCCTTAAATCGTTCGCGTTATTCTGAGGGTTGGCCTCGATCCGGATGATCTCCTGGTTGAGAGAACCGATTTGCTCGAGTATCGAGTTGATCTCAGTGATCGTTACATCAATCTCGTCGTTGATCTGCTGGATCATTTTGTCCATGCTGCCGCTAATCGTATTCAGGCCTCTTGCCAGGGTAATCGCTGTTTCCCGTACCGTTGCCCTGACAGCGATGCTTTCGGGACTGGAGGCGAGTTCCTGGAAAGCCCCGAAAAACTTGGTTAATAGCGAGTTCAGACCAGATTCCGCCGAATTTTCCTCGGTCAATTCAGCAGTCGGATCGAGAGGATCCTGAAGGATTGTTTGGAGCTCATCATAGATGTCGGTATTCTTGTTGAGGTAGCCCATGTCAGTCGTTTTGGCGCGTAATTGAAAATCAATGAAGGCGTCACGCAAACGCTCAATGGTGTCGACACGCACACCGGTTGATATCGCGCCTGGCGTGGTATTGATGGGATCGGTGGTGACGAAGTTGACACGCTGCCTCGAATAGCCATCCGTACTCGCGTTGGCGATGTTGTTGCCAGTAATGTTCAGGCCAAGCTGTTGCGCCAGCAGCCCGCGAACACCCACCTCAAAAGTGCCGAAGAGCGTAACCATGATCCGTCTTCCTTCTCAAACCTTCTGGTCCATGATGCCACGTCCGGCCTCTCGGCCTGAAACCAAGGTCCCCATGGCATTGTAGGCAATGACTGGAAACTGAGTCCGTCTCAAAAGCTGCTCAACCAGTTCACGCAGATAGCCCAGAGAACGCTCAATGACACTGGTGTTGTTGAATTGGAGCCGTCCAATCTCGACACACAGTGAGGTGAGTTCCCTCGCGAGTGGCTCCGCTTTGGTACGAGCTTCGGGAGAGAGCATGGGCGCCAAGTCCCTCAAGGTGGGATCACCTTCACGATTCCACATGGGCTGAGCGATTTGAAGGGCCACCTCACGGCGTTCTTCCTCGGCGGATGCCGCCTGGACCAGACACTGTTCCAAAGCCTTGTTGGATTCATCCAGAGCCCGTGCCGAAAAACTGACAAGTGCTTTGGTCTCGGCATGCTTCAGGGACTGAATCTCGCGGTAGATCCGGAGTTCCTCCTCAAGGAGATCCAGAAGTCGTGTCTCAAGTGTATCCATTAGAGTTCTCCGCTTCCGAGATGAGCTTTCATGCTCACCCTTGATTCTATAACACTATCTTTTAACCAACAATATTCACTTTGTTGGCCGATCCGCTTTTTACCCTTATCGGCATAAAGCCGGGATTCTGATCCGGAATTGCCCGGAAAACAGGTTCCTCTCGTTTTATTGGCTTCCAACTTTGCTCCTCCCCTTGGAGGGTTCTGAAAGTGGATTCGTCCCCTTTCAGGGGGATCATCCGTGGAGAAGTGGACGAGGGAAGAACCTGTTCCTGCTGTTCTTTAATTTCCTGAGCCAGAGTCTCACCAATGCCAGTCTGGGAGGCCTTGGCAACTTGTTCAGCGATCTTTTCATCGAAAAGGTCTCTATAGATCTCACTCGCGGAGGATTCCCCGAAGAGCTCATTCTTGGGAATGGACTTTCTCATCGCCGAGAGAAGCTGATGAAGAAGCATGGCCTCGAACTGCTGGCCAACCTCCTTGATTTCCTTATCACTCATCTCTTTTCCAGAGGCAGCGCGGGCTCCGATTTGTTGGAGACGATCGATTGAAGCAGAGGAGGAGGTAAGCTCTTGAACCGCCGGGAAAGTAAGGTCCGAGATTGCCATGGCTTTAGTTCTCCACAAAGATCAGTTGCGCATGGAGAGCCCCCATGCGATCCAGGCATTGGAGAATAGCAATGATGTCCCTGGGACTTGTCTCAAGTTCTCCACCACTGATCGCCCGGATCAGGTTCCCCACAGTGTCCCCTTCCTCCAACTGCACGAGAGTCCTGTCACCCTCCGTAACGGTCGCCTCGGGCGGCGCTCCCTGAATGTATTCATAGGTGGAGGTTGCCGGTACGATACGGCCGCCCGTTTCCTCCACCATCGCTTTGCCACCCTCCCTGATAACACGGCCCGGAGTAGCGGGTTTCACAAGGACTCTTAAATCACCCTGAACAATATCGACCGCTGACAGTTTGGCATCTCCGCCGGCGATCACGATACCTGTGCGTTCACTCACAATGACCCGGGCGGGAAGATCCGTGTTGATCTGGAGCTCCTCGATCTCACTGATTAGTTCCATCGGGGTGTCGTATTCATAGCGGGCCATGAGGGCCTGCAAATCAACCTCCACCGTTCCTGGATCAAGCGCTTTCGCTGCTTTACCCAGGTTGAAGCTTTCATTGATGGAACGCTGGATATTGCGGGCCTGGATATAATCCGGATTCTTTAGAATCAGGTTGACCTTACCGCTATTGAGCCTGTCACGGTCCTTTTCACGCAGAAAATTCGCATTCTTTTCAATAATAGCGCCGTCGGTCACCAGACCGACCGTGGGATGGTTCTTTTGCTGTCCACCAGCGCCCGCCGCTCCACCTGTCTGAGCGAAGCCACCAACTGAAACCGGTCCTTGGGCCATGGCATAAATTTGGCCATCCACACCAAAGAGGGGTGTAGCAATAAGAGTCCCTCCCACTAAACTCTTGGCATCGAATTGGGAACTCACTGTAATATCGAGCCTTGCTCCAGCGCGTACATAAGGTGGAAGCTCGGCGGTCACCACAACTAACGCGCTGTTTTTAGGTTCAACCTTGGCCATGTTGATATCCGGACCACGGTTGTTGCGGGACATCAGGGCGAGATAATTCTTGATGGCTTGCGCGGTCTCCAGACGGCTGGAATCATCGCCCGTGGCATTCAAACCGACCACGAGTCCATACCCTACCAGTTGGTTGCCACGTTCAAGCTCCGCCCGGGCGATGTCCTTGATGCGGACCTTAGCGGCATCAGCATTCCCCACAATAGCCATCAGGCAGGCGAGAGAAAGAATAAGGCATATGAGTCGTATCAACATAAGCGATGATCCTCAGAACAATGGGATGTAATCCAGGATCCGGTGGATAAGGCCGGGATTAGCAATATTTTCTCCGGGACCTTGCCCCTCCCAGCGAAGCTGACTGTCAGCAACCTTCGTGCTGGAGATGGTATGTGTTTCTGGATCCACATCCTCGGGATTGACGGTTCCGCTGAGGATTCTGTTCTTGCGGTCGCGTCCGATAATGCGTGCCTGACGGCCCTCGATGAGCAGACGTCCATCGGGTAGAATTTTCTTCACCGTGCAAGCAATATCGAGGGTCAACTGGCTACGGCGGTTACCACGAGTCTCTCCCTCGTAATCATCTGTTCCCTCGATTCCTGTATTCGGGTAGTCGATAGCGCTGTTGTTTTTACCAAACAACTTCTTGTCGATCTTGTTGTTCCAGAAGCCAGAGACTGTGAAATCCACCTCGGATTCGGTGGTGTTCTCATAGCGGATGTCTTCCTGAGAGCGGAAGTTCTCCTTAATCTGCACCACAATGATGTCACCCACTTTGAATTCGGGAGCGGGGAGGTCATCGAAAGGATTATTAAAGCGGCTGTTCTCCCCCCAGAGAGAACCTTCATCGTAATTAGGACTTTGAACCTGGTGGAATGCCCGGTGATAGGGGGAATATCGTTCCGTGTCCTGATTCAATGAGTAGCCCAACATCCCTGCCGGGGAGGGTTGCGCAGGGATACCGGTGATGTGCATCAGGATAGGAAGTACGAGCAAGAGAAAAGGAGAATAGGTCCTAACGAATCTCAATGGTTCCATCGCTGGTTGCCTTTCCCAAGACTTCCTTTTTTGTCTTGCGCAATTTCACTTTGACTTGCTGTCCAATATATAAGAGGTCTTCCTGAAGATAACCGTTCAGAGAAAGACTCACATTCCCGACCTTCTTCACGAGATGAACCGGTTCACCTTTTCGGCTAATCGGGATCCATTCGATGTCATCCTTGAGAATCGGATCACCCTCGGCCAAGGCAACCTTGAGGCTGGCCCCAACTATACCAACCTTGGTGGCACAAGTGACCGCTG
>CAZORO010000303.1:0-6938 GCA_964581845.1 uncultured bacterium | reverse complement strand
GTTCCTCCTCTGTTACTCCTGGATTTTCCCCCCACCCCAACCCTCCCCCTTGCGGGGGAGGGTTGGGGTGGGGGGATTTTGGCTCCGCAAATGAATCATCTTACCCCTTCGTTCGTGATGGAAATGCTGTCTCCACTTCCCCCCGGATGACCGGTGTTACCACCCCGGCCAGAACGCAGAACCGTTGCCAGGAGTCCAGCGCGTTCCTTATCCAACGGCGGCGATCCTCGAAGGTCCCGCGCCGCCCCACAGCCAGATCGGCGAAACGGTCGGCATGACGCAGATGGAAGACCGCATGAAGCGAGGTGGCAAAATGATCGTAAAGGTCTCGCGTTGCCTGGTCACGCGCCGCGAGATAAGGCAGAACAAAGGGACTCCAGTCACGTGGTTCCTCACCGGTGAAGTGGTGAGCCGCCTCGATCATCTCCACCAGTCCGAAGCCATAACGGGGGGAACGGAAATCAAGGAGAACCACCTCGCCCTTCCCCGACAAAACCAGATTCCCCGGATGGTAATCACCATGAAGCAGTTGGTAGTTCTTGGGAGTGAAGGCATCGGCCCAATCATGGAACCACTTTTCGACATCGCGTCCCGAGGTCAATAACTCAGGGAAGAGACCAGTGATCTTGCTCCAACGTTCCTGGAAACGTTGACGCCAACGGACCGATAATCTCCGCCCCCCCCAGCTGCCCACCTTTCCATATCTGCGCCGTTCATGTCCATGCAAGCGGGCCAAAGTCTCAGCTGCCGCTTGGAGATGAGTGGAATCCTCCAGCAGTTCCCGGAAGGATTTGCCCGCGACTCGTTTTTCCAGTAACCATGTTCCCTGAGTGGTGCTCCCCTTGCTCACCAATTTAGGGACATGGAAACCCAGGTTGCCGAGAACTTCATGCGCCTCCAGGTAACTCTTCAGACGTGAGGGATCTGTCGCCGGGTACCACCGCACCACAAACTCCCCCTGGGGAACCGAGACAAAGGAGACCTCGGAGGTGATGCCATGATCAGCGGGGGTGATGGTGGCTTGGGGAGAGAGCCCGAGTTGGGGGGCAATGGCGGTTTGCCAAAGGGAGAAGGTTTGTTCGGTTGGATCCACGGTTGTCAGGACAAGAACAGATTCAGAGTTGGGGCAGGATAAGTCAAGTCATGGGATGTTGACCAGAAGACCTCTTGGTTCGCTTGAACCTTTCATGACTAAACGCTGAACCGATCAGAGCGATACAACCCACGATCATCCCCGCACTTCCAAAAACAAAGGCTGCACCAATGAGGACATCAAATACCACACCACTCGACATACCTCCCTCTATCAACCACTCAAAAACCATGCAGGCACCCGCCAAGATGATCAGCAGAGCGGAACGGTAAAGGAGACGAGACCAATAAAGGATGCAACCACAGACCGAACAGGTACGTTGATTAAAAGAGATTAAAGACTTGCACTCGGGACAGGTGAACCGTGCCACCGGTGATCTCCCTTGTCAAAACACTTTTGCCCCGGTGGGGCAAGCCCCACCCTACACGGCGCGCACGGAAGTGGTAATCCCAAGGAAATTGCTCAGGATCATCTTTCCCGCGGAAGTCAAGATCGACTCTGGATGGAATTGAACGCCGAAGACGGGAAGTGCCTTGTGGCGTAAACCCATGATGGTTTGATCCTCTGTCCAGGCGGTGATCTCCAGGCATTCAGGCAGCGTGGAACGTTCCACGATCAGTGAGTGGTAGCGTGTCGCCGTAAAGGGATTCTCCACCCCCTCAAAGAGGAGGCTGCCATCATGATGAATTACCGACACCTTTCCGTGCATGATCTCAGTGGCACGGATCACCTTGCCACCATAGGCCTGGCCCAGACACTGGTGACCGAGGCAAACACCCAGGATGGGAACCTTGTTTCCCAGTTCACGGATCACCTCCATTGAGATCCCCGCCTCCTTGGGGGTACAGGGACCTGGGGAGATCACAATCCCATCGGGCCGCTTATCGAGGATCTCCGACGGTGTCAATTGGTCATTCCGGGCGACTTCGATTTGCGCGCCCAGTTCACCCAGGTACTGAACGAGGTTAAAGGTGAAGGAATCGTAGTTGTCGAGGATAAAGATGCGAGCCATACCAGAACTCTAGCGAGGCGGGGTATGGAAGGCAACAAGAGGATAGATGGCCCCCCGGGGCTGCATTCCAGCCCCGGGGGGTGCTTACTGCCTCACAAGAAAACCGATTCAGCTCGGTTTGGCCACCAAAGTTATTCTTTTCCTCCGTCCAGCCATCTTACACCCAAGCCGATTTGGGTGTTCATCAATCCACTGTCTTGAGTGGAATCAGGTCCGTGATGGTTTGGATATTCGTAATGGTCCAATCGCGTGGGCCCTCTTTCTTTACTGTGAAAGTCAGGTCGATCACGCTCAATGGAGAAGCCAGGTAATCGATGTACTTGATGCGTAGCGGACGCTCATCTGTGGGGAAGAGTCCCGTGAGATTATCAATCGCTGTCGCGAACACGAACCGGAACTCGGCATTCCCTGGCAGGTCGACCTGGAATGATTCGAGCCCCTCTTTCTTGAACTCATATAGGAACTCATCGCTCCATTCCTTGCCATTCGTGAAGAACCCGTATTCATCGGCGAAGGCTTTGTCGATGTAGAGCAACACTCCACGGTGGTCGCCCGGATCGTCCATCCATAGAGTTGTCGGCACTGGTTCATAGAAGCTGAAGGAGGAACCGGCCACATCCCGTTCATCGAGCGAGAAATTCACCAACAATGGCGGCTCAGCGGGAACAAAAAGCTCAATTTCGGTGGTGACACCCCGGTAACCTGTCCGTGAGGCGGCCACTTGGACAAATGCGGTGTTACCATCATCGGAGAAGGTAACCACTGGCTCGCTCAGGGAGAAGCCCGCGAGAGGCCCTCCAAACAAGTTCACGGTGTCATTCCACTCATCCAGAATCCCCCGTGCTGTCTGGATTCCGAAGTTGTTGAAGACACCATTGATCAATTGGGTCCGTGAAGCATGAACGCCATCGTTATAAGCCAGCGAGATGGTGGGCAACAAGGACAGGAGGTCCTCGTTACGGTAGGCCACCTCGAATTTACGGACAGTGGAAAGCGCCAGGAGCGCCTCATCGGTGAGTTCGACCCCCCCGCCCAGGGCAAAGTCCTTGATCACATCCATGCCGGGGAAGTAGGGATCTGCCGCCGGGGCATTTGTTGGCGCGGTCAGGGCACTGTTTCCAAGAGCGGTAATCCCTCCCATGCCATCGAGGACATAGAAACCACCCTTCTCGAACAGGATCATGTCACGTGCGATGTCAAAATCGAAATCAGCGCCCGCCGAGAGATCGGGTGATCTTCCAAGCGGATAGATGTTGCCTAGACCATCCAGGACATAACCACCTTGGCTATCGATCTCGAAGTCACGGGCGATATCGAAACCAAAGAAGGGGAATTCATTAAAGTTGACCGCGTTACCCACGGCATGGACTCCGCCCATACCATCCAGCACGAAGCCGCCATTGCCATCCGCTGTAGGTTCGAAGTCACGCGCGATGGGGATACCAAACATGCCCATGATCCCGAATCCCTCCAGGAAAGGGGTGGCATCTCCAATAGTGGCGATGTTGCCATAGCTGTCGAGCAGCCAGAGTCCACGCTCGCTGGGGGTGAACTCGACATCAATGTACTCACCCACTGGAACTGGTGGATCAGTGATAACCACCTTCTGGTAACCATATTGGTCGATATGGCCATCCTTGCGCAGACGGATGAGGGTGCCGCCATCCTTGCTCACTTCGATATTGCGGTAGTCAGCCTTAGTACCACCTGTTGCGCCCGGGAAGCCGTACTTGTTGGGCCCTACCGAGAACACGTCACCAAAGGCGCTGAGCAGGTAAACCCCATACTCCACCGACTCGGTGCCCGCGAGGATATTGATTGGGGCTGGGGCATAGTCCACAAAGGGTCTATTAAAGCCATCATCAATCACAGCGTAGATCCAGTAGCGTCCAGGAGTAGTTCCAGTGAAGTCAATCGTGAGCTGATCAGTTTCATCATCCTCGGAGATATCCTGAGCGGGAGGCACCGCAATGCCATTCGCGCCCTTATTGTCTTTATCGAAGAAGAAATCAATCACTGCGTTCGAATCCGGGTCGCTATCTGTCCACCTGAGAGTGAAGATATTGTCAAAAAGCACTGTTTCGGTCTCAGGGGTTAGCACCGTGATCCTGGGGGCATCGTTACGGTCGACGGTAATGGATCCCTCGGCACGGACGACCACCTGCGGGTTTACCCCATCATTGAGGACCGCGATGGGAGTCACCGTGACACTGGCGGCGCCCTCCGGGAAGCTGATGATCTTGGTATTAAAGAAGAGGTTGTCGGCGGTGTCCTGAAGAAGCACCGAGCCCTGAGGAACAGGGATCTCATTACCATTGAAACTCGTGTTGTCACGATCCAGGTAGAGAGTGATCAGTGTCGCGGCATCATCATCCTCATCAGTCCACTGAAGGTTGAAGCTGCTACCTTGAACTATTGTGGCGCCCATGGCGGGTGGATTTACCCAGGTGAAGGCGGGCGGTGTGTTGACGGTCACCCGTCCCACGCTATGAATCACGGTGGTGTTGGCGCCATCCACTGCTTTCAAGCCAATGTAGTAAGCACCTGGATTGGTTTTCGAGAGATCCCAAACAAACTTGTCACGGGCCGCGCCTGGATATGCCAGGTTGTCCTCATCCTCGGGGATGCTGGCCCCAGTGAGATTCACCTTGTAGGTTGTCGTGTAGGTTCCGGGCACAACAGTGCCGGTTTCCCCCACGGTGTCGAAATCAAGAAAGACTGTTTCGGTGGCGTTGCTGTCTGGATCATCATCCTGCCAGATGATGTTGAAGGTTCCCGTGGCGGGAACCACCACATCCACAACGGGTTGGATGAAGGACAACACCGTAGCCAGATTCTGAATCACAGTGAAGGTACCAGAATAGACTTCAGTCGCGGTCACTCCATCGGTGATTCGTGCCAGTAGACGATAGACTTGAGGAACCGAGGCGGCCGTGACTTCATCGGCCAGGTTGAGGACAAACGAACTCGCGCCATCGGCTTCGGACAGGTTTTGTCCGGGATTCTCAACTGGAACCAAGCCGGTTGAACTGTCCATATCGGTGTCAAGGAATAAGTCGATCGAAGCGGTGCTGTCGGGATCCCTGGCCTCATAAGTGATGGTCAACGGATTTCCGCGCGGATTGACCGGATGGTAGAGGTCACCAGGCTGATCACCTGGCACAATCCAGCGGAAGGTGGGGGCCGAGTTGATGATGAACGCATTGGAGGTGTAGAACTCGGAACTAATCCGTCCCTGGATCAGGTTGCCATGACTATCAAACTGGATGGCGCCTGTGTGAGTGATGATGGCATAGAGGTAAATCACCTGGCCGGTTGGGAACTGGCTGACGTTGACCTCGAATTGATCCTGGTCCTTGAGCGCCGCTGGGAAAGTGGGATCGCTCACCTTGAGCTCCACCGGGATGCGCGAGGCATTGATCACACTGCCATCGAAGGCCACATCGGTTCCGCTGACCACGGTTCCATTAACTCCAAAGAAGTCCGTGTCCCAATAAAAGCGGATGAAGGACTGATCGAGCAATCTTTCAGGGATATCGCTATCGGTCCACTTGATGACCAAGGTGGGCGTGGTCACTACATACGGATCCGTGGGCGATCCACCCGCGGGCTGGGTGATTTGGATCACAGGTACTCCTGATGTATCCAAGATAGTCAACGGATTGGCGGACTGGAACAGTAGCGGAATGTTGACTCCATCATCCATCCGGGCAACGACGGTATAGTTCCCCGGCGGCAGCAAGTCGGTCTTCACCGCGATCTTGTCGGTTTCGTCATCCTCGGGTATCCCCAAGCCGAGATCCATGGCATTGAGATCGGCCACATTAGTTCCGAAACCATTGGTCAGATCGTTATCATTATCGAGGAACAGGTTGATAAAGGCATTGCTATCTGGATCATTGTCGGTCCAGGCAATCGTGTACTTCTCGCCACGGAAGACCGAGTCATTGACTCCATCGGGATCCAGGAAGCTGAAGGCGGCCAGCTGGTTGATGCGGATGAAGGCATCGCTGTAGACCACCACTGGCGTGTTCACTCCATCATTGATGACCGCGTAGATATAATAATCGCCTGGCTGAATATCCGGATAATTTCTGACATCCCAGTGGAACACCCCACTCGCTGTCAACGGAATCGTATCCGAGTCCTGCAAGGTAACCGGGTCTGTCTGATTCATGGCGATGCCATTGGCGCCAAAGCGGTCTGTATCGTAGAACAAGGCAAAAGTGGTTCCCGCGTTGTCATCGGCACCGCCGGTCCAGGTAATGGGGAATAGGGGTGGATTCACACCCAGGCGTGTAAGACGGCCGGGATAGACATGGACCGTGCCCGTAACATCGTTCATCTGATCGGCCAAATCCGGTCTCGCCAGAGTCAACGTGGGCGGATCGTTTGGCGTAATGATGACTGTCGAGGCCGACGGGCTTACCGGGATGACATCGCTATCGGAGTTGACTTCATCACGGATTTCGATGGTGAAGATGATCCCGAACGATGCAGCCGGGAATTCCTCGATCAATCCTGTATCGAAAACAAAGGTATCACCGGTTCCATCCACATCCTCGGGAAGCGAGGTGGCGCCTGGAATGGGAACCGCCACGGTGTCCGCGATTCCATCAAGATTCTCATCGAGACGGTAATATAACCGCAGGGTTGCACTGCTATCTGGATCGGCGTCGGTCCAAACCAGCGTGATATTATCACCCCGGGTGACATTCGCGGGTGAGGCAGAAACAAATTCGACCGTGGGACGGCGGTTGATCTTGATCGTGTTGGGTGTATTGCGGATAACCGGCGGATTGTTGCCATCATCGGCGACCGCGATCACATAAT
>CAZORO010000302.1:5224-6945 GCA_964581845.1 uncultured bacterium | reverse complement strand
CGATGTGGATTGAAGAAAAACTCCACACGAAAGACCGCCGCCAATGTTCAGGACTCTGAAGACCAGCCAAGTAAGTTTCTTCTCCCGAAAGTCCGGCAGCATATGGCTGCATAAATCGAATCCCTGTCGATGACCTTGACCAGCGTGTGTCATTCTCGCTGCCCATACTAGGCCATCTCCCTGAAGTTAAGGTCAGATCCTTAAGCGGGATGTAGTAGTACTCATCCGCTCGTACTTGCGGACTGAGCATTATCCCTGTGATGAGAATCGCAGCGGCGAAGATGAATTGAAATTGTTTCATGGTATCCAACCTCCTTGGTTGTATGTTCAAGCTTGCCCACGAGGGGGAGTGTAACTCCGGTGCCAGCTGGACAGCTGGAAGAGTGGGAACAGCATTAGCTGATTGTTGAAATAAAAAAGTTGGAGTGGCGAATTCATTCGCCTTGCTTGCTTTCCTCATATCCTATCGTTGTCCTTTCTCCAAAGGCGAATGAATCCGCCACTCCATGTGTTAAGGAACACCACGGCTATCCATCTGTATTTCTTGAGAGCGTTGTCATGCGGCATGAAAGACTTCGTAAAACGAGAGAGTTTCTTCTCTCTCCTTGCAGTGGATAAAGCAGGGAGAATGCCGAATGGTATAGCAGGCATGATGATTTACCTAAGGTAAGGTAAACATTGGGTTTAGGTTTCTTTTTGCAGGGATGACTTTCCATATGGATAAGAGAGGATGAGACAAAAGCTGTATACAGAGTCTGCAAGCCATGTATACTCTCCCTGGAGCATAAAGAATGATGACGAAAGACAGACTCCCCCCCGCTCACCGTACACTTCTGGAACTGGTCACCACCTCAACCGAGTCGAATCCCTTCAGTCCGGAGCGTGTAGACCTGGAGTCTCAACTCACTGGTCCCACCTTTACAACTGATCCGCTCAATCTCTCGAACTGGGAGGACTGGCAAAAGCGGTCGGTGGAGATTGCATGTAGACTCGATGATTGCCTGACCTCTCTCAGCAAGGAGCCGCACACTGACTGGATCCGCTATCCCAAAGAAGACCGGATCTTGCTTCGTAATGGGATCTGGATCTGGATCTACACCCGTTACCGTGAAGCCCTCGATCAACATGTCCATCTCTGTGAGACGCATCCCGATCAGGAGCCGAAGGTTGGAGGGGAGATTTTCCGGGGATTCAGAAGTGACCTGGAACGTTTCTTCACTCTTACCGAGGGACCGGGCTACCGTGGCGAACCGCTCTCGATGAATGAAGCCGATGTCCAAGATGTCTTCGCCTTCTGTTTTCAGCTTAGAAGGGGATTCCTGGGGATTGTGCGGCGCATTGTGGGAGTTTCTCCCTGCATCATTCAGCTGCGCGAGTCGGTGTGGGAGTCGATTTTCACTCGTAGGCTGCTGTGGAGCTTCCAATACTTAAAGGACCGCATGGCCAACTTTTCGACCCTGATCCTGGGGAAATCTGGGACCGGCAAAGATCTGGTCGCGGAGGCGATCGGGACCTCGCAATTTATTCCCTACCTCCCGCGCGAGGACCGTTTCGTGTTGAACTTCATGCGCGGTTACCATGCAGTGAACCTTTCAGCGCTTACCCCTACGCTTATTGAGGCGGAGCTTTTTGGTCATGCCAAGGGGGCCTTCACCGGCGCGGGCGCGGCCTCCAAGGGGCACCTCGAACTCTGCTCCGAGCATGGGGCGCTGTTTTTAGAT
>CAZORO010000302.1:0-5214 GCA_964581845.1 uncultured bacterium | reverse complement strand
TCTTTCTCCCGAGATCCAAGTCAAACTCTTGCGGGTTTTACAATCACGTGAGTTCTACCCGCTTGGTGAAAGGACACCGCGCTACTTCAAGGGACGTATCCTCTCCGCGACGAACCGGGATCTTCCCGCTCTTGTGGCGGAGGGACGAATGCGGGAGGATTTCCTCTACCGTATTGGGGCCACCTTGATTCGTGTCCCTCCTCTCCAGCAACGCCTTGAGGAGCGTGCGGAGGAAGCATCGGTTTTGCTTCCCCATTTCCTGGAGAAGGCTCTGGGTCATGTGGATACGGAGGTCCTCGCGGATCTGGGGAAGAAGGTTGGGGCTTTGATCTCCTCTGGCTATCCATGGCCGGGGAATGTCCGTGAGTTCGAGCAGTGTGTCCGGACACTCCTGGTGGCCTCGGAGTATGACCCTCCGGTGGGTGAGACAGGGGAGAGGACAGCCTTGGGGAGGTTGCTGCAACGAATGGAAAAGGGCGAGGCCAGCCTGGATGAAGTGGTAAGGGGATATTGCCGTCACGCCATCCGGCTTTCCGGGTCCTACCAAGAGGCATCCCGTAGGCTTGAAGCCGATTGGCGTACAGTCAGAAAATACGCAGTGGAGGAAAACACCGGTGGAACAGATTAAAAAATTCTTTTCGGAGCATGACAAGCTCGCACGGTATCTCGGAATCGAGCTTTTAGATGTGGGGAAGGGCAGTGCGGTGGCGCGTATGACGATCAAAGAGGAACACCTCAATGGAGTTCGTACAGTCCATGGCGGCGCGCTCTTTTCGCTGGCGGACTTTGCCTTCGCGGCGGCCTGTAATTCCCATGGTAATATCGCGGTGGCTGCTCAGGCCAGCATCAGCTACATCCATGCGGCCTCTACCGGGGTGCTCCAAGCGGTTGCTACTGAGGTTTCCGCCGAGAAATCCCTCGGGTTCTATGACATCAAGATCACCGATGAACAAGAAAACTTGATCGCGGTCTTCCATGGCGTGGCCTACCGTAAAAGGGACTCGTTGTTGGAGACCTTTGGGTGAGATTTTTTCGAAAAGAAACCAAAGGCCGTCAGAGAAACTCACGGAGTGGCGATTTTATTCGCCTTTCAATACGAAGGTGTTGAGGTTTTTGTATGTGTGACACACTGCGAATCAATTCGCTACTCCATATTGGGCTACTGATTTCAGAGGACTGTTCGGCTGGTTGCTCCAGAATATATACAATGTGTCCAGGAGGTTTCAAACAATGTCTGATTCCGTCAATTCCCTCAACAGCCTGGTTCCTTTTCTAAAGACTTCAGTTCCCATTCTCTCGCTGCTTGCCATGGGCTTGTTCTTCACACCCGCATCTTTCTGTGGCGCCTTAGTGGATGCAACCACCTTTCCCCCCGTGGACCAACTCCCGGTGATTCAGGACCTTCCCGGCCCGCTCGTAATGAATGATGGCTCACTAGTGAAATCCGTAGAGGACTGGAACAAGCGCCGCGAGGAGATCAAGGCCATGATCCTCTACTATGAGTATGGCCACATGCCCCCCGCGCCAGACAATATGAAAATTGAGGAGGTTTCCTCAGCGATAGTTTTTGACGGTTTGGCTCAGGAAAAGCGGCTGTTGCTTTCGATGGGACCAGACCATCAGGTGACCTGTAACATCCGGACGGTCATCCCCAAGAGTGACCATCCTCTGCCGGTCCTCGCGCAGAACACAAACAAACTCGGCCACATCCCCATCGAGAAGGAGATCCTCAAGCGGGGCTACATGATCGCCGAATACTTGAGAACTGACCTGGATCCCGATGAGAAGGATATCATTGGCTGCGCCCAGAAGGCTTATCCCGATTATGATTGGGCGACACTGGCGGTGTGGGCCTGGGGTGGGAGCCGTCTGGTGGATTACCTCTACACCGTGGACTGTGTGGACAAGGGCAAGATTGCCATGACCGGCCATTCACGAGGAGGCAAGACCGCGCTCCTTGCGGGTGCCATGGATGAGCGGATTGCATTGGTGGCGCCCAACGGTTCGGGTTGTGGCGGCGCGGGCTGCTATCGTATCGAGGGTGAAGGCTCCGAAACTTTGGCGGTGATCACGGATCCCAACCGCTTCGCCTATTGGTTCCACCCACGCTTCCGTACCTTTGCCGATAAGGAGACCCAGCTGCCCTTCGACCAGCATTTTCTCAAAGCCTTGGTGGCCCCGAGGGCGCTCCTGAGTACCGAAGCCTTTGGGGATCATTGGGCCAATCCACTTGGAACTCAGGCCACTTATCTCGCGGCCATGCCTGTCTTCGAGCTCCTGGGTGCGGCTGGAAAGAATGGCATCCATTTCCGGGAGGGCAAGCATGAACACAATGCTGAAGACTGGACAGCTCTCCTCGACTATGCGGACCTACAGTTCTTTGGCAAGGTAACAATGCGGAAATTCAACCAGACTCCTTTTCCAAAGGACGGTCCTGTGGAAGAATAGATACACCTTGCCATGCAGCTTGTTTGTCCAAGATGAACAACTTTTTAGCGGGAAAGGGCTATTGAGTGGTCTGTTAAAGGGACGTATATATCCTTTGAAACAGCGGAACTCACTGGAAATATTGCTCTTTGAATCAATTCAATGGAGTTCCGGTGTATTTTTTGCGATAATATAAATGGTTGGAGAGTTCTGTCTGCTCTTGGGTTTCCTAGGAGTGGGGCGTTTACTTTGATCTGAGTTGATTTGAAAGGAACGGACTCATGGATACCAAACCGCTGATGTGGATGGTGACAATGCTGCTAGGACTGGGGATGCCCCTTTTGCCGGTTCAAGCTGCCGAACCCAAATCCGCTCCCGATCCGGCCGCCACCGAGACACCCATACCATCTGGTGAGTGTGTCTGCAATTATGCGGTCCATGTCATCTTTGACTGTGCTGGGGATTTCACGATCGGTGAGACTTTCATTAGACTCAGCATCATTCAGGGTGAGTATCCGTTCACTGGGTGTGAGCCGGTGGTTTGCGAGAATCCTATTGCCCACTGTACGCTCTCTCTCTCTCCCTCCAGAGCAAAATCCGCCAACATCTGCGAGGTTATTCCCGGACTCCTTGTCTCGCAGCTCATGGAGTGTCTCGGTGGGTATGATCATTCCATAATCTGTGTGAAACCGGATGAGAAGAACCCGGGTGGAGTTTTCATTGAGGCAAGCGAACCTTTCCAGATCTGCCTCTGCGCCGATGAAATGGGACTCCCTTGTGAGGAGTCCATGGGGGTGCTCGTTGGGAACTGTCCAGTTTACAACCTTCTGGATGGTATCGAGGGAAATGAGGTCCATGATTGGAGAGAATTCCAATCAGGTATTGGCATTGAGGTGACCCCCGCTATTTGTCCAGATGTTTCCCCAACCGAGACACCCATTCCGACCATGACCTGGACCCAAGCCGTTCCACCTACGGCCACCTTCACTCCGGTTCCCACAAACACTCCAACGAATACCCTAGTCTCCACTCCGACTCCCACGGGTGAGTCTCCCTGTGTCTGCGAATATGCCGCACATTTGATCTTCAGTTGCACGGGGCAGTTCCCAGTGGATGAGGGCTCCTTCAAACTGAGGTTTGGGATCGGGGCCTACGAGGGGAATGACTGTGAACCAGTTGTTTGTGAAGATAGCATTGCTGAGTGCACCCTTTCCTTGGTGGTCAAAAGAACCAAGTCGGCAAGTCTCTGCGATGTGATCCCTGGCCTGCTGGTCTCTCAGTTGCAAGCCTGTCTCGAAGAACAAGCCAATGGGATTATTTGTGAGGTGATACTTGATGACAAATACCCGGGCGGGATATTCATCCAGGCCAGCGAACCCTTCCACATTTGCCTCTGCTCATCCAAGGCGGGGGTTCCTTGTGATGGTCCCTTGGGTCTTGTGCTCTCAGGTTGCCCGCTTTACAACCTGGGCGATGGGATCGAAGGGAATGAAACCCATGATTTTAACCAGTTCCATGCGGGCATTGGAATTGAGTTCGAGGAAGTCACCTGCTCGGATGTCGATGATATATCCAAAGGATTGGGGCGGGTTGACAAGGCTTCCATGGTTGAGAATTGGCAATATAACGAATAGGGACCCCTTCGGTGGGGTGTGGTGAGATGATCACCATCACCTGTGATGGTTGTGGCGCGCTTCTTAAGAAGCACTCTCTCCGCTACACGGTCAAGATCGATGTGCGCGCGGCCTATGATGAAATCGAGATCGGTCTGGCCGATTTAGTGCGCGACCATGAGGAGGAGATCCGCGAGCTGATCGATCAGCTGTGCAGTCAGGATCCTTGTGAGGTGGAGGAGACTGTCTACAAGCTCATCACTTTGGACCTTTGCCCGCGTTGCCAAAGGGCCTTCATCCGTGACCCGCTCCACTTCCACCCGGACCGCGCCCTACCGGAATCCAATGTGGATATCGATGGCTTCCTGCGTTCTCTCGGTTATGGACAACCGGAGGATGGGGACTCTGATTCCTAACAATCTGCAAACGGCCGAGTTCCTTTGTCAATTCTCCACTAGTCTTCGCCAACCGGTGTGTCTATGCCCGCGGTGATAAGGAGTTGATCTGTGTGAATCTGTCCGCGAACTGAGTAACTCCAGTTTTCAACTCAACCCCACAGTAGACCTGAGAAATATACTCCCAGCCCGAGGATTCCCACTACGAAGCCCAGCCACCAGGTCACCACGCTGTTGTACCAGCGGTCTCCTAATCCCTCCAGGATGTTCAGACGTTGCCAGTTGAAGGTTAACTCGTCGGTCACCTTCTCAGCGGGTGGTGGCTCTGTCGCAAGGCTGACTCCGATGCATACCACCATGCAAAAAAACCAGTTTAGGATGGACTGATTGAAAAAGGGAACCAGCCAGCCTGGCCACTCCCGCGAAAAGTGAAGAAAAACCTTGATTCCAATTCCAAAGGCGAATCCCAAGAAGACCGCCCACACAGCGCCATTGGCATTGATTCGCCTCCATGCGATTCCGAGCAGGAAAATCGCCGCGAAGGGGGGTGCGAAAAAGGCGTAAAGCGATTGGATGTAGACAAAGAGCCCTTTGTTAAGACCCTGGATGTAACCCGCCAGCACCATCGATATCACCAGCACCAACGCGGAACTCAGGACACCCACTCTGACCAGACTCTTATCGGTGGCTTTGGGGTAGAGTATATCCTTGTAGAAATCCAAGGTAATGATGGTGGCGGTAGAATTCAACACTGCGTTGACGGTGGATTGGATGGCTCC
>CAZORO010000301.1:0-6946 GCA_964581845.1 uncultured bacterium | reverse complement strand
CAGGGGTATGCTTTCCCAGCCATGGTGGTTTATCAAACACTTTAGAATGAAAGATTCCTGGTGACTGGAGCCAAAGCACCTCACTCTTTCCATCCCCATCGAGGTCTTTGGTAAAAGGAATGCCACCCCAGTTGTCGAGCGGGATCTCCGAGGAGAGATGGAAAGCTGGGACCTGCGCTCCTTCACTCCAGGAGGCTGCGACCGGTAATATAGACAACAGCAAGAGAACACATGGGGCGAAGAGCATGAAATTCTCCCATCTCAAGAGTCAATGATCCATGCTAACTTAAGAAGCTGAATGGTTCCACCTTAATAAACGAAAGGAGTCCATAATGAAAGGAAGTCTCCGTACGTTTCTCCTTCTGGCAACCATTGCACTCGTCCCTTCCACCGCCGCCGGAGAAGGTGGCACGCTGATCCTTTCCGGTGCGCCGGAGCTTTTCTTGGACGATTATCTTGTCCAAAGCTCCCAGAACCTTGAAAGGGTTCTCGTTCCTCCAGCCAAACATCTCGAGAACCCCTTGATTACCATGGAGTATCCCTGGGAGAAGCGCATTCTGGAGATCTATGGAACCGTTCTCTATGACATCTCCCAATCAAAGTTTCGTTGCTGGTATCTGGGCAATGAATTTAAAGATGGGATCCCGGATACTCCAGAACACCCTAAAACCTCGGAATACTACACCTGCTATGCGGAGTCGGAGGATGGTCTCCACTGGCGAAAACCTTTTGTTGGAAGGGAACCATTCGGCCTCCACACCCAACACAACATCATCATTCCAGATACACATGGGTTTTGCGTCATGCTCACCCCGGATGATCCGGATCCGGCGCGCCGCTACAAGGGAGCCGGTGGAGCCCTTTTCGGTTTCTCCCCAGATGGATTGAACTGGGAGCTTCGCAGCTGGCGCGATGCCATTGGCAAGAATGACACCAGCACCTGCCTGGTCCATTGGCGGAACAAGTATCTGGCTTATGTCCGTGCACAAGTCCCTGATCCAAACTGGCCGGGCGTCATGCGCGGCATCGGCCTTTCCACCAGTGTTGACTTCGAGAGTTGGACACCCAAACAAACCATTTTCGTGACCGATGAGCGGGATGGTTACCCCTGGACGCAACCCTATGGGATCTCTGTCTCCCCATATGGCGATGTCCTGATTGGCATTCTATGGTTGCTTCACCTCGATAAGGTTCCTGGGAATAACAGACTCGGAACGATGAACACAGAGCTGGTGGTAAGCCGTGATGGGATCAACTGGCAACGGGTCGCGGATCGTGTCCCCTTCCTGGAGCCTTCAGCTGATGCCTGGGACCGTGGTGGCGTGTTCACGGGAACCTCGCTGGTCATGAAGGATGATCAGATCTGGGTCTACTACACAGGTACAAGCACTCGCCACGGTGAGGGAGGGGGAAGGATGGGGATCGGACTGGCCACCTTACCCGCGGACCGGTTTGTTGGATTGCAGCGAAAGGAGAGCTCTCAAGCGGGGATTCTTGAAACCTGGCCCCTTGATTTCTCGGGAAAAGATCTGCTCCTCAATGCGGATACTGCTGGAAAGAACCTCCGGGTGGAGTTGCTGGACCAAAAGGGGCAGGTTATTCCTGGATTTAGTGGTGAACAGTGCCACTTGATTCCCAAAGACCTACTCCGCCATCGGGTTGTGTGGAACTCAGGAGGCAAGGAACACTCGATCGGCGAAGCGAGTAACGATGGGACCTTACGGATTCGATGGATCCTGGAAGGGGGAGTTCTTTATTCATTTCAGGTAGTGCCATGACCCGGACCAAAGGAGTGTAGACCTCACCCCCCCCAACCCCCCTCTCCCGCAAGGAGAAGGGGGAGTATCCCCTTCACTCAATGGGAGAGGGGGGCTTGGGGGGTGAGGTCTTCGGTCCAGAATGAGTACAGGGCCGCCTTATGGAGATGAAATCGTAACCGGACAGTCTTCCCCCTGATCTGATCGAATGTAGGTTCGCCTTGCCAAGATATGCGTTGGCGGACACTATCCACCGTGACGGGGGTGCAGGCGGCCTTTGTAAAGGATGCGAGAACCGGAAGCTGACCGGGCGGGATTCCCGGTTTGTCCTCAAGGATCTCCGCTAGCATTTCCCCGCCCTTTACCGCGGCATTCACATAGAGGGACTTTCCTTCGAGGAGCAGCGGTTTTGTCAGGAGAATTCCTTCCTCTTCGCCAGCATCCAGCGAAGTAAAACCATCCAGACGCAAGGTGGCAAGGTTGAGTGAGCCATTGGTCTCGACCGGTTTTTCATTGTGCAGAATGCTACGTCCGCCATAGTAAAACCAAAGCTCATCTCCCATCCGGACTGGTTCACCCGACTCATCCAGGTTGCCGTAATCATAGCTGCCAGGTTCAGTCGAGTTGGCAAGGAATGGGGATCGGTATGGGCGTTGCCAACTCTTGGCGTTCCGGCTGACGATCAACTGGAGATCACAGCGGTCTGTTTGTGTGTGATAGATCTTCAGCAATCCAAGAAAGATGCTCTCATAACGGAAAATGCGTAGCGCGTAAAGCTCATCCTTGGGGTGATCGAGACTATCCGCCATGAGCATTGGATAGGTGTCGCTCCAGATTTTAAAATCCTTACTTTCAGCATAACCCCGGGCACGTTTTCCATCGCGGAAAATCTTGCAGGAGGCAATCCATCTTTCCTCTACTGGGTTCCAGTGGAAACTAGAGGCATCGTAGGCTTGTTGGATGGTAGGAGCGGGACCCGCCGTCCAATGAACCCCATTGGGTGAAAACATGGGAGTAAATCCATCGCTTCTCGTCATCCCCTTGTAACGGCGGGAGGGATCTGGATCCCGGGGATCAAAGTCCGGCCTGACAACCCGGCCTTGCCAGACAATGTTATTCTCTTTGGACCCTTCATATTGGAAGAGACCCAAGATTGGCCTGGTCCACACCAGGCCATCCGTGGATTCCGCCAGGCAGGTATAGGTGAGTTTGTTTTTCGACTTGCGATAGGCTCCATACCAGACGCGTAACTTCTCGCGATCACTTTCACGGATAACATCATAGGGAACAAAGAAGGTTCCACCAGTCTCCCAAGGTTCTTTCGGGACCATGAGTGGATTTGCGGGGTACTTCTCAGCGTTATGAAAAGTCCTCTCAAGGTTCCCGGTGGCATCAATAACAGCGTCATCCACAAACAACTGCTTCTCAGTCCCCACATGGATAGGGTAGGAGATGGTAGGATACTCCTCAGCAACCTTACGGATGGATTCATGAGGTGAAACCGGCTCGTCGGTTTTCCGGGCATTCCCCACTCTGATGTTATCCCAATAACCCGAACCGATTGACTTGCTGTCATGGATGTCACCCACTCGTATCCGCCCGATGCAAGTGTTGGGATCGGAATCTGGATACCGTCCGATCCATTTCTCTTCTCCGGGCGGCCCTACCCAAAGGTCAACGGATTTGTCCAGTGAGATCCTGGACAGGACAATCCGGATCCATTGGCTCTGGTCAAGGCCGGATAACGCTGGTGACTTTTCAGATTCCTGCCCAACGTTCGAATCCACAATCAAGTCATACCTTCCACTAAGAGCCAGACCCCTGGCGGTGAGAGTGAGCCCCACTTGATCCGAACGATAGCCATTGGTTGACCACACCACGAATCCCGTGATGTCAACAGGCTTGTCCGCTACCGCACGGTAAATGAATTCAGCAACCTCATCCTTGACCTCGGGCGCATCGAAACGCCGTTGGAAAAGGATCTGGCCACGCTGATCAGGTTGATCAGTAAAAGCATGGCCACATCGATTTCCCTCATAAGCAAACCGGCAATCGTTAAGGATTGCAGTCTCTTTCTGCTTGATGTTGGTAAAAGGATCTCCCAGCTGACGGATACCAGCGTTGAGAAATCCCACTCCACCATCCAGGTAGTCTTCGAAGTCCACATTCATCACGGAACCATCCGAGAAAGGGGCTGTAGGTGAATCGCTCCAAGCCACTACAGGTAGGATAACCAGCAATAGAGCCACCATTGTGGCCGTTTGGAAGTGTGTCTTCTGGATACGTTTATTCACTTCCACCGGATGATAGCAATTCAGGAATTTTTCTGAGAGACTCCATCCTTTTATCATCTTTCGCTCGATCCTTGTTATGGCATGTTGAACTACCAATAGATCCAATAAAAGGCAATATACGTTGCCGCGAAGACTGACCACCAGAAACCCACCGATTGAACAAAGGTACGCTGTTGCTCACCGGAAGGCAGTCTCAATATCGATTGTGAAAAGAGGAGCGGCGAAATTTCGGACTTTTTCCGAGGCTGGCTTCCAAGGCTTACCACGATCATGATGAGAATACAGAAAATGTGGGTGATTCCGCTGATAATGAAGAAGTTGTCCAAGCTGTAACGGGAAACGATTTGTGACTCGAAGAGTCTGGGGATCACCCATGTGATCAACAACCCCAACGGAATGCCACCGATGAGAATTGTCAAGGAAGCGGCTGCTGTCGCTCTTTTCCAGAACACACCCAGTAAAAACACTGTAGCAATCGGGACCGCCAGATATGAGGCAAGACTCTGGAAGTAATTGAAAATGCCCCCTCCAATCATGCCGACAAGTGGAGAATAGAAAACGCTGAAAATCATCAAAAACAGGGTGGTCCATATTCCCACTCTCACAGTTTCCTTCTCTGTTGCACCGGGACTGATCCACTTCTTGTATACTTCAAATGTAAACAGGGTTGAGATTGAATTCAGGTAAGCCGAAATGGTGGACATCACGGAAGACAGGATCCCAACCAGCATGAGTCCTATCAAACCCTGAGGCACAAGGAGTTTCACAAGAAGCGGAAAGACGACATCCACATCCTCGGGAGAGTCACCGAGGTTGAAGGCTGGATCAGAAGCTCCAATGGCACGGCACATCATTCCCGGCAGAATCTCGACAAAGGGACGGAGGAGTACGAAAAAGCCCGCGGCGATGATCGCGATTTTGGCATCCCACTCTGTCCGGGCTCCGAATCCCCGTTGAACCAGGGCCTGGTTGATACAAGAGTAATAAAGGTGCAGCCCCAGAACCGTGAGAGGAATGGCATGCCACGGAATGACAGGATAATCCATGGGCTGAATCAGATGAAATCCTCCCGGGGCATTGCCGATGACATCCTGCCAACCATTGGGGAGACGAGTAAACGCGAGGAAGAAGAGAGCGAATCCCGAAACAAAGATCAGAATGAACTGGATGACAGCGGTATACGAAGCCGAGGACATACCGCCATAGGTCGTATAAAGGCCAGCCGTAATTCCGAGGATCGCCGCGCCGGCCCATATCGGAATACCCATCACAACTTCCAACAGTTTCGCACCGCCATAAAACACGACCGCAAGATTTATAAAGACGTAACTGAGTAACAGGATGACTGAGAACACATTGGCGCTACGTTTGTCGTACCGGCGGGCAAGGTAATCCGGCATGGTGAGGATGCCGTTGCGGAGATAAATCGGGAGGAAAATGAAGATGAGGGCCGAGTAGACGATGATCGCGATCAGATACCAATTGACCATGGTAAGACCGATCTTGTACCCCATTCCGTTTTGACCGATGAGCTGTTCGGTGTTCATGCCGGTGGAAACATAAGCTGCCGCAATAACCCACCAGGGAAGGGTTCCCTTGGAAATAAAGTACTGATCTGGATTGCCCTGCTTACCGCGTCCATGCCAGTAGCCGATGAAGATCATCGCGAGGAAATAGAAGGCGACAATGATGGCATCGATGGAGTACATGCCCATAACCGGATGCTCCTCAGTCCATGAATGATGGGATTGAATAGTGAAAAGACCGCCCTGTCAATCAGAAAGAAAATCACTTGCGATACCGGTATCATTATCCGTTCGATTCATTTTCATATTCTTCCTTGACTTATGTATCAGGATTGCCCTATCTTTATGAGGGGAATGTGATGTTCCCTCCTCATCCCAAGTTCACAGGCACCATCATGAACATACTCTTTGTAGGGGCTCATCCTGATGATATCGAGACCTTCGCGGGAGGAACTGCAGCTCTCTATTCGGCACGTGGTGACCACTTGTTCTTTTGTGTCTTTACCAACGGAAACTGCGGATCCGCAACTCTTCCCTCCCAGGAAATCGCGGCGGTCCGTCACCGGGAGGCCGAGGAAGGCGCGGCTGTCTTGGGAGCACGATTGATTTGGCTGGATGAAGATGATGAGTTTCTTTTTGATACCCGTGAAACCCGTTATAAACTTGTCGAAGCTATCCGTATCGCCAGACCGGATGTGGTCATCTGCCACTGGATCGATGATTACAACCCTGATCACACTACATCAGGCAGGATGGTGGATGAGTGTGTCTCACACGCCAAAATACCAAACATCAAGACCGCTTCCCCTCCAACTGACTGCATTCCTCATGTTTATTATATGGACACACCAGCAGGGGTAAATTTCGTGCCTGAAATCTATGTGGACATCACGTCAGTCTTCAAAACCAAAGTTGAGATGGTAAGCCGTCATGTCAGTCAAGGATCCTGGATGAAGCATGTTTTCAGTTACGACCTTGAGGCATTTCTAGAAATCCCGGCCCGTTACCGCGGGCTTCAGGCCGGATGTCCCATGGCGGAAGCATTCCGCCCATCATACCGTTGGGGACGGACTTTCATTAAGCATTACCTTCCCGGAACCTAGGCTGAGAATCCTCATGCTCATCTGTTTCCCGAAGCCAAATGAATTATATGCAGCCCATATGCTGGAATAAACATGACAGCCCGCAGAATAAGGGCCTAACAGTGGATTTCCGCCTTCGCGGGAATGACGAAATGGGTGTACTCTTTCAGGAATCGTCATCCCCGCGAAAGATGGAATCCACCATGATGCTGCTACTTCATTTTTCAACAGGCTGTTGCACACCATTTGGATCGGTCATGGAGCCGATCAGCTGGTTCGCATTCTTT